>JBJSXO010000181.1:0-4027 GCA_046086425.1 Actinomycetota bacterium
GAGGAGGGGATCCGGGGCGAGGTGTACCTGTTCAAGAACAACACCGACTCGGCGGGGAACTCCTACGGCTGCCACGAGAACTACCTGGTCGAACGAGACGGCGACTTCGGCCGCTTCACCGACGTGCTGATCCCCTTCCTCGTGTCCCGCCAGGTCTACGCGGGAGCGGGAAAGGTCCTTCAGACCGCACGCGGCGCCATGTACTGCGTGAGCCAGCGGGCCGAGCACATCTGGGAGGGCGTCTCGAGCGCGACGACGCGCTCGCGGCCGATTATCAACACCCGCGACGAGCCGCATGCCGATGCCGAGCGCTTTCGTCGGCTCCACGTGATCGTGGGCGACTCCAACATGAGCGAGTACGCCACCTTCCTCAAAACCGGGGCGACGTCGATCCTGCTGCGCATGCTCGAAGAGGACGCAACACCCTGGCGCGACCTGAGCCTCGAGAACCCGATTCGCGCGATCCGCGAGATCAGCCACGACATGACCTGTCGTCGCCGAGTTCGTCTCGCCAACGGTCGTGAGCTGACGGCGGTGGAGCTGCAGTCCGAGTATCTCGAGCGTGCGCTGAAGTTCGCGAAGAAGCGTGGCCTCGGCCCCGAGGAACAGCAGGCGCTCGAGATGTGGGAACACGTGATGACGCACCTCGAGAACGACCCGCTCAAGCTCAAGACCGAGGTCGACTGGGTGATCAAGTACCACCTGATCGAGGCGTTTCGGGAGCGCCACGACCTTCCCCTCACCAACCCGCGCGTGGCGTTGGTCGACCTCGCGTACCACGATGTCACCCGGCGGCGCTCGCTCTACTACCTGATGGAGCGACGCGGGCAGGTCGACCGGCTGGTCGCCGACGAGGCGATCGAACGGGCCATGAGCACCCCACCCCAGACCACGCGGGCTCGATTGCGGGGCGCGTTCATCAAGCGAGCGAAGGAACGCAAGCGTGACTACACCGTGGACTGGGTGCACCTGAAGCTCAACGACCAGGCGCAGCGCACCGTGTTGTGCAAGGACCCGTTCAAGTCGCGTGACGAGCGCGTCGAGCGCTTGATCGCCTCGCTCTGAACCGCGGACGGGTTCCGGTCCCATGCCGTCCTTTCGCACCGGGACCGTGCTGCGCCTGTTGGAGGAGCGCACCGGTCTCCAGCGGGTGGAGGTCGACCTCGGTGACGGACCCGAGCGCGCCTACGTCTTGACCCAGCTCACCGGGCGGGTCGACATCGGCGACCCGGTGGTCGTCAACACCACGGCCGTCGAGCTGGGCCTGGGCACGGGAGGCTGGCACGTCGTGCACTGGAACCTGGCGCGCGACCAGTGGACCGAGAGGGGCCCCGGGCACATCATCAAGGGGCGCTACACGAGCCTCCAGGCCGACGTCGGCAGCACGGAGGAGCACCTCGAGGCGCTCGCCGAGGCCGAGTCGATCGACGGCATGCCCGTCGTCGCCGCCGCGCTCCACAGCCAGGTGCCGGCCGTCGCGGCCGCCGTACGCCAGGCTCGTCCCGACGCCCGGATCGCGTACGTGATGACCGACGGGGCCGGACTCCCGCTCGCCCTCAGTGACCTGGTCGCGACGCTGGAGGCCCGGGGACTGATCGACGCCACCGTCACCTACGGACACGCGTTCGGCGGTGACTACGAGGCGGTCTCGGTGTTCTCCGCGCTCGTGGTCGCCCGCCGTGTCGCCGGAGCCGACGTCGCCATCGTGGCGATGGGACCGGGCATCGTGGGCACCAACACCCGTCTCGGGTTCAGCGGCCTCGAGGTGGGTCCGATCCTCGACGCCGCAGTGGCCCTCGGTGGGGTTGCGGTGGCGTGCCTGCGCATCTCGTTCGCAGACCCTCGCTCCCGCCACTTCGGGCTCTCGCACCACAGCGCAACCGCCCTCCGCCTCGCCACCCGGTCCCGGGTCCTCGTGCCCGTCCCCTGCGTCGGCGGTGCCGAGGAGGCCCGGGTGCGCGCCGACCTCGATCTCGTCGGCATCGCACGCCGCCACGACCTCGTCGACGTCGACCCACCCGACGTCCTCGCCCTTTTCGCGGCGCACGACCTGCAGATCGTCTCGATGGGTCGTCCCGCGGCCGACGACCCGGTGATGTTCCTCGCGGCGGCAGCCGCCGGTGTGGTGGCGGCCGACCGCATCCCGGCGCGCGCGGCCGCGCCATCCCCGGGCGGGACCACGCGTGAGTGACCGGCTCGAGCGGCTCATCAACCTGACCGCGACCCTGCTCGCCACGCGGCGCCCGCTGACGCTGGAGGAGCTCGCAGACCGGCTCGAGCCGGGCTACCCGTCCGAGCTCACTGCTCGGCGGCGCCAGTTCGAACGCGACAAGGAGACGCTCCGGGATCTCGGCGTGCCGATCACGGTCGAGCCCACGGACGCCTTCGGGGGCGAGCTCGGCTACCGGATCAGGCCGGACGACTACTACCTTCCGGACCCGGGACTCGACCGGGCCGAACGGGCTGCGCTCCATCTCGCGGTCACTGCGGTCGACATGGGCGGATTCGACCCGCTCGACGCGCTGCGCAAGCTGGGGGGTGCGGAAGGGGAGGGGGCCGGTCAGCCGGTTGCGGCCTTCGCGCTCACCTCACATCTCGGTGACTGCTTCGAGGCGGTCACGCGACGTTGCGTTCTCGCGTTCTCGTACCGGGACGAGCTCCGGCGTCTCGAGCCGTACGGGATCCTGCACCGCTTCGGTCATTGGTACGTGGTGGGGCGCGACTGCGACCGGGACGGCCCTCGGGCATTCCGGGTTGACCGCTTCGACGGGGCGCCCGACCTCGGGCCGCGTGATGCGTTCGTGCCGCCGGCCGACGTCGACCCGACCGACTACCTCTCCTCGGACCCGCTCAGCTACGGAGACGACCAGCCCGTGCGGGCCCGGGTCCTGGTCGACGCCAGCCGGGCACCGCTGGTGGCCGGCGCCTTGGGCGACGACGCCGTGGTCGAGCATGCGGACGACGGCGCCGTCGTAGTGGCACTCGACGTCGTCAACCGTGATGCCTTCCGCGCCTTCGTGCTCGACCTGCTCGACCACGCCGAGGTCCTCGACCCGCCCGAACTGCGGGCCGAGGTCGTCGGGTGGCTCACGAGTCTCGCTGCGCCGGAGACCACCCGGTGAGTCCGCGCCCTCTGGTCGGTCCTCGCCTGGCGCGGGTCCTGGCAATCGTCCCGTACGTGCTGGCGCACCCGGGCACCACCATCACCGAGCTCGCCGAGCGGTTCCGGGTCGGCCCCAAGGAGATCGAGCGCGACCTCGAGCTCCTGCCGATGTGCGGCCTGCCCCCGTACACGGCCGACCGACTGATCGACGTGTGGGTCGACGACGAGGGCGCGGTCGACATCCGGCTCGCCGAGTACTTCGAGCGCCCGCTGCGGCTCACCCCGGCCGAGGGCGTGGCGCTGGTCGCCGCGGCACGGGCACTCCTCGCGGTGCCCGGTGCCGATGCCGACGGGCCGCTCGGCACTGCGATCGACAAGCTCGAGGCGGTGGTGGGCGCGCGCGGCCGCCTCACCGTCGATGTCGGCCACGCTGCGCATCTTCCCGCGCTGCGCGAAGCGATCGACGCTCATGAGCGTCTCGAGATCGAGTACTACTCCTACGCCCGCGACGAGATGACCACCCGCACCGTGGATCCCGCACGGGTGTTCCACGCTCTCGGGGCGTGGTACCTAGACGCGTGGTGCCATCGCGCGAAGGACGCGCGCCTGTTCCGGGTGGACCGCATCCAGGCCGTACGGCCCACCGGCGCCACGTTCACCCCGCGCGCGGCATCGATTCCCACCGGCCGCGACGACGGCGAGCTCACCGATCTCGTGTACCACCCGCGGGCCGACGACCGCCGGGTCACGCTGCGCCTGGCCCCGGCCCAGGCTTGGGTGGCCGACGAGCTGCCCCTCGACGCCCGCCGAGACGGCACCGACGGCTCGGTGCAGGTCACCCTGGCGGTCTCCCAGGACGCCTTCCTCGAACGGCTCTTGCTGCGTCTCGGGCCCGACGCCGAGATCCTCGAACCGCCCGACGCC
>JBJSXO010000182.1:0-6398 GCA_046086425.1 Actinomycetota bacterium
CACCGACCCGTGCCCGCCGCCCGACCTCCACGCCGACGCGGCGGGCCGCGTCGGCAGCCCCCCGCCCGAGCCCGACGCGGCGCTACCCCCGGACGCGCGTCACCGTTGCCGCGGTGGCCGTCTCGGCGGTGGTCATCACAATCGCCGGCTTCCACGCGTTCTTGGCCCAGACCCAGGTCCGGCTCGAGAGCCTCAAGGCCCAAACTGCGGTCGCCGAGTCGCGCTACGAGCGGCTGCGCCTGGAGAACGGCCGGCTGACGTCCCCGGCCCGCATCACCAGTCGCGCGACCGAGCTCGGCCTCGGCCCGCCGGCGGTCGCGCCCGTTGCGGTCCCGGTCGCCGGCGAGGTGCCGCGCCGGGGCGGGGCGTCCGCGACGCTCGCGGAGTGGGCGGGGGTGAAGCGCCATCTCGACGCGTCCCCGTGATCCGCGCAGCCCTGCGGAGGGACGCCGACCGGTGCCTTCCGCAGTGCGCCGCTCGCCGCCCGCTCCCCGTCGGCCGCCGGCTCGCCCGGCGGCCTCGACGCGCGCGCGGCCGGTCGCACGCCCGCACCGTCCCGTCCCCGCACGGGCAACCCACGTCGCACCTGCGCCACTCTGGCGCCCGGCCCCGGGCAGCACCCGTCGTCGGCTGATCGCGATCCTCGCCGCGGTCGCCGTGGTCTTCGCCGTGCTCGCCGTGCGGGTCGCCGACGTGCAGACCCGGAGCCGGGACTACTTCCGCACCCTCGGCGTCGACCAGCGCCAGCGGACGGTGACGCTCGCCGCCGAACGGGGCGCGGTGTTCGACCGCAACGGCTACGACCTGGCGCTCTCGCTCGAGCGCCAGACGATCTACGCCGACCCCCTGGTGATCACCCGGCCGGCCGAGTACGCAGCGGCGATCGCCCCCCTCGTGGGGGCCGACGAGCAGGAACTGCGGGCGCGCCTGTCCCAGCCGGGCTCGGCGTTCGCCTACGTCGCCCGGAAGGTCGAGCCCGACGTGGCCCAGGCGGTCCGCCGGCTCGACCTGGTGGGCATCGGCTTCGTGCCCGAGTCGAAGCGGTTCTATCCGGCCGGCGACCTCGCTGCCCCCGTGCTCGGGTTCGTGGGTCTCGACAACGACGGCCTGAGCGGGCTCGAGCAGGCCCTCGACGGCACCCTCGCCGGACGGCCCGGTTCCCTCTCGGTGGAGCGGGACCCGACCGGTACCGACCTGCCGGGCACCGAGCGCACGCTGGCACGCGCCCGGCGGGGCGTCGACCTGGTCCTGACCCTCGACCGGTCGATCCAGTACGAGGCGGAGCGGGCGCTCGTCGAGCAGGTCGATGCCGTCGACGCCAAGGGCGGCATGGCGATCGTCATGGACGTGCAGACCGGGGACATCCTCGCAATGGCCACCGTGGACGGCGAGACCGCCGAGCAGTCGGCGCACCCCGCGCCGTCGACCCAGCGCAACCGCCCCGTCACGGACGTGTTCGAGCCCGGCTCGACCAACAAGGTCGTCACCATCGCGGCGGCGATCGAGGCGGGGATCGTGACCCCCGGCACCCAACTCGAGGTGCCGTCGGCGATCATGGTCGACGGTTCGAAGTTCGAGGACGTCGAGGTGCACGCGCCCGTGCTCACGGTGGCCGACGTGATCCGGGAGTCGTCGAACGTGGGCACGATCCTCATCGCCCGTCGACTCGGCAGCACCCGCTTCGACGCTGCGTTGCGCAACTTCGGCTTCGGCCGCACGACCGGGCTCGAGTTCCCCGGGGAGGCCTCCGGGATCCTGCTGCCGCTCGGCCAGTACAACGACACCAGCCTCGCCTCGATGCCGGTCGGCAACGGCCTCGCGGTCACCGCGCTGCAGATGCTCGACGTCTACGTCACGCTGGCCAACGACGGCGTGGCCCGCCAGCCTCGTCTCGTCGCGGCGACCATCGACGCCGCCGGCAAGCGGCTCGACCTCCCCCTCGGCACCACCCGTCGGGTCGTGTCGCCGTCCACGGCGGCGCAGATGCGTGAGATGCTCGCCCAGGTCGTCCAGTCGGGGACGGGCGTCAACGCCGTGGTCCCCGGGTACACGGTCGGCGGCAAGACCGGCACGGCGCGCAAACCCCCATACGACAAGCCGCCGTACCGCTACGTCTCGTCGTTCGTCGGGTTCGCCCCCGTGGCGAACCCGCGCCTCGCCGCACTGGTGGTGCTCGACGAGCCCGCCAAGCAGTACTTCGGCGGCACCGTGGCGGCCCCGGTGTTCTCGCGCATCATGCAGCAGGCCCTGGCCGTGGAACGGATCCCGGGGGCGGCCGGTACCCTGAGCCCGCTCCCGTGACGGAAGGCCGGGCCCACGTGCTGCTCCTCGACCTCCTCGACGGGATCACCCCGCTGCGTATCGAGGGTGATCCCGCCGTCGACGTCCAGACCGTCGAGTACGACAGTCGCCGAGTGGGGCCCGGCGCCTGCTTCGCCTGTGTCCCCGGCCTGCACACCGACGGGCACGTCCATGCTCCCGCCGCCGTGGCGGCCGGTGCGGTGGCGTTGCTCGTGGAGCGGCCGCTCGGGCTCGGGGTGACCGAGGCCCGGGTGCCCGAGGTGCGCCGCGTGCTCGGTCCGGTGGCGGCCCGCATGGCTGGTGACCCGTCGCACGCGTTGCGCTGCGTCGGCGTGACCGGGACCAACGGCAAGACGACCACGACGTATCTGCTGTACGCCATCGCGACCGCCGCCGGCACGCCTGCCGGCCTGATCGGCACGACCGGCGCGCGGATCGGCCGCGACGCCCTCGATGCCGTCGACCTCGGATTCACCACCCCCGAGGCGCCGGACCTGCAGCGCCTGCTCGCCACCATGCGGGACGAGCGCGTGGAGATGGTGGCGATGGAGGTCTCGTCGCACGCGCTCGACCAGCACCGCGTCGACGGCACCCGGTTCGCGGCGGCGTGCTTCACGAACCTCTCCCACGACCACCTCGACTACCACCGCACTCTCGAGGCGTACTTCGAGGCGAAGGCGCGCCTCTTCGCGCCCGAGCTCAGCGACCTCGCGGTGACGAACCTCGACGATCCGCACGGTCGTGAGATCGCCCGGCGGGCCGCAGGTTCCGGGCTGCCCGTGTTCACGTACGCGCGCGACGATGCAACCGCGGATTTCGGTGTCGAGGTGGTGGGCTACGGGCTCGCGGGAACCGACCTGGTCCTGGAGGACCGACGGGCCGGCGAGCGGGTGGCGATCACCGTGGGACTGCTCGGCCCCGTCAATGTCGCGAACGTGCTCGCCGCCGCGGCCACCGCTCGTGCGCTCGGCGTGCCGTTCGCGGCCGTGGCGCGCGGCTGCGCATCGGTCTCGGTCGTCCCCGGGCGGCTCGAGCGGGTCGACGCCGGACAGCCCTTCTCGGTGCTGGTGGACTACGCGCACACTCCCGAGGCGCTGGCACACGCGGTGGCGGCGGCCCGGGTCCTCGCCGGCGCCGGACGGGTGGCGGTGGTGTTCGGGTGTGGGGGGGACCGGGACACCGACAAGCGTGTCCCGATGGGCACCGCGGCCTCCGCCGCAGACCTGGTGGTCGTCACCTCGGACAACCCGCGGTCGGAGGACCCGGCGCGCATCGCCACCGCGGCGGCGCGCGGCGTGCGGGACGCCGGGGGGAGCCCGGTGGTCGAGCTCGACCGCCGGAGCGCCATTGCGACTGCGCTGGACTGGGCGGCACCCGGTGACGTGGTCCTCGTCGCCGGCAAGGGACACGAGTCGACCCAGACGGTGGCCGGGGTGACCCTGCCCTTCGACGACCGAGTCGTCGTGCGCGAGCTGCTGGAGGCCGCGCCGTGCCGATGACCGCAGCCGCGCTGGCCGAAGCCGTCGGGGGGATGATCGTCGGCGATCCCGAGGCGTCGGCGACCTCCTTCACCATCGACAGTCGTGTCCTCGAACCCGGTGCCTGCTTCGTCGCGCTACAGGGAGAGCGCGACGGTCACGACTTCGTCGGGGATGCCTTTGCGCGCGGTGCGCAGATCGCGCTGGTCGCACGCCCCCTCGACCATCCGATCGGCACGGCACTCGTCGTCGTCGACGATCCGCTCGCCGCGTTGGCGCGTGCCGCTGCGCACCAACGACGTCAGTGGTGCGACGTCACCGTGGTCGGCATCACGGGCAGCGCAGGGAAGACGTCGACGAAGGACCTGACTGCGGCGGCGCTCACGCCGGACCGGCGGGTGCACGCGAGCTTCGGCTCGTTCAACAACGAGGCGGGGCTGCCCCTCACGATGCTTGCCGTGCCGCCGGGGACCGATGTGGTCGTCGCCGAGATGGGCGCGCGCTTCCCCGGCAACATCGCTGCTCTTTGCGCTGTCGCCGAGCCGACGGTCGGGGTGGTCACCCATATCGGTCTTGCGCACGCGGAGCACCTCGGTGGCCGTGACGGCATCGTGAAGACCAAGGGTGAGCTCGTCGAGGCGCTGCCCGCGTCAGGGATCGCGGTGCTCAACGCCGACGACGAAGCCACGCCACTGCTCGCGGCGCGCACCGAGGCGCGTGTGCTCACGGTCGGTACGGGCGCCAAGGCCGACGTCGCCGTGGCGGACCTCGAGCTCGATGCCGAGTTGCGGCCGCGGTTCACCGTCGCATCGCCCTGGGGCGCCTTGCCGGTGGCGCTGGGCGTACGCGGGGCGCACCAGGCCCAGAACGCCGCGATGGCGGCCACGGTGGCGCTGGCCCTCGGGGTGGCGCCGGAGCAGGTGGCCCGAGGGCTCGCCGAAGCGGCCAGTGCGTCGTGGCGCATGGAGCTCGAGACCTCGCCCGGCGGGATCCTGGTGCTCAACGACGCCTACAACGCGAGTCCGACGTCGATGCGGGCCGCCCTGGAGTCCTTCGGCCGGCTCGCCGCGCCGGGTCGGCGGGTCGCGGTCCTCGGGGACATGCTCGAGCTCGGCGAGCACGCCGAGGCGGAGCACGCGGCACTCGGATCGCTCGCGGCGACCGTCGGAATCGACCTGCTGGTCGCAGTCGGTCCCCACAGCGCGGTGACCGCAACGCACGCCGAGCGAGCCGGTGTGGTCGTGCTGGTCGCCGCCGACCGTGAGGAGGCGCACGCTGCGGTGGGCGCGCACGTCCGACCCGGCGACGCAGTCCTCGTGAAGGCCAGCCGTGCGGTGGGCCTCGAGGTCCTCGCCGATGCGCTCGCCCGTGGGGAGCACGACGCGTGATCGCCCTGCTGATCGCCGCGTCGGCCGGTTTCGCGATCAACATCATCGCGACGCCGTTCCTCATCCGCACGCTCCGGGCGCGGGGGATCGGCCAGCTGATCCGAGACGACGGCCCCTTCGCCCACCCGCACGCGGCCAAGGCGGGCACCCCGACGATGGGTGGGATCGCCATCATCGTCGGAGTCGTGATCGGCTACGCCGCTGCGCACATCCGTAGCGACGAGCTCAAGTTCGCGCGAACGGGCCTGCTGATGATGGTGATGATCGTCGGCATGGCCACGGTCGGCTTCGTCGAAGACTACCTCGGCGTCCGCCGGGGTCGGAATCTGGGACTGCGCAAGCGGGGCAAGACGGCGGGACAGCTCGCGGTGGCGTGCGGGTTCGCGTACCTTGCGCTCGAGTGGGTCGGAGTGCCGCATGCGCTCTCGTTCACCCGGCCCAACCTGGCCGACCTCACCACGGTGGGCTGGTTCGTCATCGCCGTGCTGATCGTCGTCGGCTCGGCGAACGGCGTGAACCTCACCGACGGCATGGACGGGCTGGCGGCGGGGTCGGCGACGCTGGTGTTCCTGGCCTTCACGATCATCGGCTTCTGGCAGTTCCGTCATCCGGACATCTACGGCATCGACGCCGCAGCGGCGATCGACCTGGCCGTCGTCTCGGCTGCGTTGGCGGGGGCGACGGCCGGCTTCCTGTGGTGGAACGCGGCGCCCGCCCAGATCTTCATGGTGGACACGGGTTCGCTCGCGATCGGCAGCGCCATGGCGGGCCTCGCGCTGCTCGGCGGGACGGTGCTGCTGCTGCCCATCCTGGGGGGCCTCTACGTGGTCGAGACGCTGAGCGTCATCGCGCAGGTGATCTCGTTCCGTGGCTTCGGGCGGCGCGTGCTGCGCATGGCGCCGATCCATCACCACTTCGAGGTCGGTGGGTGGCCCGAGACCACGGTGATCGTGCGGCTGTGGCTCTTCGCGGGTGCCTGCGTGGCGTTGGGCCTGGGCATCTTCTACGCCAATTTCATCAATATTCCCGGGGTCATCGAATGACCGCGGCTCCCGGGGTCGTCGAATGACCGCGCCGAGCGGCACGAGGGTCCTGGTCGTCGGCCTCGGTGTGACCGGGGACGCGGTCCTGCGTTGGGCCCACACGCGGGGGCACGCCGTGACGCTCGTCGACGACCGTCCCGAAGCCGTTGCGCCGGAGCGAAGGGCGGTGGCCGACGTCCTCGGCATCG
>JBJSXO010000183.1:0-2307 GCA_046086425.1 Actinomycetota bacterium
TGGTCGCGTACCGCACGTCGTAGCTCGTGATCGTCCCGCCACCGTTGTTCGGCGCCGTCCACGACAGGCCCACCTGCGACACCCCGGCCGTCGCGGTCAACGCCGAGACCGCACTCGGAAGGGTCTGGGCCGTCGCCGCAAGCGGGGTGGTCGGCCCCCACGCCGCCGCGCCGGCCACGTTCCGGGCCCGCACCTGGAAGTAGTACGTGGTCCCGTTCGACAGACCAGTCCGGGTGTAGGTCGTGCTCGTGGTGGAATCCGTGATCGGGCTGGTCATCGTCGGGCTGGTCGAGAACTGCACGTCATAGGTAGTGATCGGCGAACCACCGTCGCTCGGCGCCGACCACGACCATGTCAGCTGCGTGGAACTCGGCGTCGCGGTCACCGACTCGATCGTGGCCGGAGTCGTGAACGGCACTGCCGACACCGGCGTGACCGGACCCCAATCCGCTGCGCCGGCCGCGTTCGCCGCCCTGACCTGGAACCAGTAGGTCGTCCCGGGCACGAGACCGGTCACCGAGTACGGCGAACCCGCAGTCGGCGCGGTGGTCGTCGCGCCCGTGACCGTGGTCGGGCTCGTCATCGCCGAGTCGGTCGCGTACCGCACGTCGTATCGGGTGATCGCGGAACCACCGTTGCTCGGCGCCGCCCACGACAGGCCCACCCTCGAGCTACCCGGCGCCGCAGTCAGCGCCGTCAACACCGACGGAGTGGTGTACGGCAGCGCCGACACCGGCGTCGTCGGACCCCACGCACCGGCACCGGCGGCGTTCACCGCCCGAGCCTGGAAGAAGTAGGTCGTGCCACCGGTCAGCCCGGTCACCAGGTACGGCGAACCCGCAGTCGGCGCGGTCGTCGTCGCGCCCGTGATCTCGGTCGGGTTCGTCATCGCGGAGTTGGTCGCGTACCGCACGTCGTAGCTCGTGATCGTCCCGCCACCGTTGTTCGGCGCCGTCCACGACAGGCCCACCTGCGACACCCCGGCCGTCGCGGTCAACGCCGAGACCGCACTCGGAAGGGTGTAGGGCGCCGCCGAGACCGGGGTGCTCGGGCCGAAGTTCTGCGCGGTATTGATTGCGTTGGCCGCTCGGACCTGGAAGTAGTACGTGATCCCGTTCGACAGACCAGTCACCGTGTAGGTGGTGGCCCCCGACGTTGCGCTGTTGATGACGACCGGCGACGTCATCGACGCGCTGGTCGAGTACTGCACGTCGTAGCGGGTGATGGGCGAGCCTCCGGTCCGCGGCGGATCCCAGGAGACCGTCACCTGCGTCGGACCTCCTGCGGCCGCTGCCGAGGTGACGTCGAACGGCCGCACCGCGGTCACGGTGAACGGCGTGCTCGCCGCGGTGGTCAGCGCCGGGTCGCCCGAGGCGGTGAGCGTGTAACCGGTGCCCGCCTTGTCGATCCAGCAACCCGAGAAGGTCGCGACCCCGGCCACCGCTGCCACAGAGTTCGCCGCTTGGGTGCAGGTGAGCACCGCACCCGCGGCCCCGGTGCCCGGCGTGACCGCCAACGTGACCGTCCGGGTGTCGTCGGTGACCGGGTTTCCGTATGCGTCCTGCAGCGCGACCACCGGCTGGTTCGGGAACGGCGTGCCGCCGGTCAGCGGCGAACCGCCGGGCTGGGTCGAGTACACGAGCTTGCTCGCGGCAGCGGGCGTGACCGTGACCTGCGGGCTCCCCGAGGTCAGCGCCGTCGCCGTGCCTGCGCTCCCTGCCTTGGTCTTCGTGGTGAAGGTCGCAACCCCGGCCTTGGTCCCGGCCGTCCCGGCCGCGTACACGAGGTCGAACGTCGCACCGGCCGGGCAGGTCTGCGTGACCGTCACGTCCCAGCCGGTCGCAGTCGCCGCCACGCCGCTGACTGCCGCACCACAGCTCGTGTCGTTGGCCACCGTGACCTGACCCACACCGGCCGCCGTCGTGGGTGCCGGCCACCCCGTGGGCACGTGCAGCACCGTCGCCGAACCGGTGACGAAGGACTTGTCCGCCGGCGCGGTGAACGTGAATGTCGCCGGTGACATCACCGACCCCGCCACCACCGGCGTGGTCACGTCGACCGCCATGGTTCCGTCACCGCTCGCAGCCGGCACCACCACCGTGAACGGATCGCTCGTCGCGGTGAACAGCGGGGACGCTGCCGACAGCGTGTACGTGCCCGGCGTGCCGATGACCAGGTCGGCGAACGACGCCGCACCCGCGGTGACCGTCTTGGTCATCGTCCCCGTGAACGACGCCGGCGTTGGGCCCGATCCGATCGCCATCGTGATCTCGGTTGCGTTGTCGGAGGTGACCCGGTTGCCGTACT
>JBJSXO010000184.1:0-7141 GCA_046086425.1 Actinomycetota bacterium
ACGGCGAGGGCGGCGGCGCCGGCGATCCACGGCCACGGGGACGGCCCCGGCACCCAACGCAGCACCCCGCGCGCGGTGGCGGTCCGGTCCCCGGTACGCAGCACGATCCGGAAGCGCTGGACGAGATGCTCCTCGTCGGGGGCCCGGGTGACCACCGGAGGATCCCGGTCGCCCATCCAGTGGGCCCGGTGGTCGTGCCAGCGGGCGGTGGACCCTGTGCTCACCCGGACCCACTCGGGCGGGGCGTCGGGGTCGGCCGACGCCGGCGGCGGCTCCGGGTCCTTCAGGACGCGGTTGAGGAAGTGGGCCGGCGAGCGGACGTTCTCGAAGACCCCACGGGGCCCGACCCGCAGGTAGGGCTCGTCGTCGTAGCCCTCGACCACGACCGTCCGGCGCCCCGAGTTCACCAACTCGAGCCGGGTGCCGTCCCCGGTCGGCCGGAGGGTGACGCCGGGGACCGCCGGCGTCACCGAGCGGACCTCGACCCGGTAGTTCGTCGCGTCCACGCCGCCGACGGTGTGGGCCGTCGCCGGCGTGGTGGTGCCGACCACCGCAGCGCCCCCGAGGGCTGCTGCGACGAGAAGCCGTCGAACGCGGAGCCGACCCGGTGCACCCACCGGGGAGCGACGATACTGGTGGCCCCCCGCAGTTCCGGAGCCGACCGATGGCACGAGCCACCCCGAACCGGAGTGCGACCCGATCGCGGCGCCTCGCGCTGGTGGGTGCCGCCACGCTGGTCCTCGCGCTCCTCGCCGGCCCACTGGCGGGCGCGGCGGCCGCTCACGCCGACGTCACCGGGGTCAGCCCGGCCCCCGCGGCAGTCCTCGAACGGTCGCCGAAGTCGGTCAAGGTGTTCTTCAGCGAGGGCGTCGACGTCGGCCTCGGCGGCGTCTTCGTCTACGACGCCAACGGCGACCGGGTGCCGACGGGGTCGCTGCGCCAACCCGTGCCCGAACGGCTGGTGCTGCCCATCACCGGCGACCTCGCCGACGGCTCCTACATCGTCACCTACCGCGCGGTGTCGGAGGACACCCACCCGATCCAGGGGACCTGGACCTTCGTGGTCGGGAGCGCGAGCGCGTCGGTGAACACCACCGAACGGGTCGCCGCAGGACTGCTGGCCGGCCAGCGGGCCGATCGCTCCGTGGCCATCGGCTGGGGGATCGCGCGCTGGGTGGTGTTCGTGTCGATCGCGCTCCTCGTGGGCGGGGTCGCGTTCGGCGCGGTGATCTGGCCTCGGTCCCGTGACGCGCGCGTGACCCGGCGGATCGTCACGACGGCGTGGATCGGCCTCACCGTGGCCACCGCGGTCGGTGCCATGCTCTTCGGCGCCTACTCCCGTGGCGGCAGTCTCGGGGACGCGTTGGACCCCGGCATCCTGCGCGACACGCTCGACACCCGCTTCGGCAAGGTCTGGCTGGCGCGCCTGGTGCTCCTCGGCGTTGCGTTCGTGGTGCTGCGGGTGCTGTTCGCGCGGCGGCCCGCGGCGACGAGCCGGTTGCCGCAGTGGTGGCTCCCGGTGGCGGCGATCGTGGGTGTGGGGCTCGTCGGCTCACCCGGTCTGGCGGGGCACGCCTCGACGGGTGACCACCGTGCGCTCGCGCTGCTCACCGACGGGCTGCACGTCGCCGCGATGTCGGTGTGGCTCGGCGGGCTCATGATCCTCGGCGCGGCGGTGCTCAGCCACGACGACACCGACGAGATCCGCATCGCGAGCCGGCGCTTCTCACGCGTCGCCTTCTGGTCCGTCGTCGTGCTCGTGGTCACCGGGGCGTTCCAGACGTGGCGCATCGTGGGTGGTCTCGATGCACTGCGCGACGACGACTACGGGCGCATCCTCGTGGTCAAGCTGGTCGTGGTCGCAGTCATGCTCGTGGTGGCGTCGTTCAGCCGTGAGATCACCGGGCGACTGTTCCCCGCTCCGGCGACCACCGACGCGCCGGTGGTGCGCGGCGGTGCGATCGACCTGGACCCCGCTCCCGACCCAGGACCCGGCATCGGCACCGGATCCGACGACGCCGACACCCGTACGCGCGAGCTGCGGTCCCTGCGCCGATCGGTCTGGTGCGAGATCGCGCTCGGGGCGCTGGTGCTGGTGGTGACCGCCCTCCTGGTGAACGCAGCCCCCCCGGCCGAGGGGGCGGCCCGGCGGGAAGGCGCGACCGGCGTGACGATCGAGAACCCGAAGCTGACCCTCGACGTCACCGCGACCCCGGGTGCCGCCGGGCTCAACGATCTCCACGTCAACACCTACTCACCCGAGGGAACGCCCCTGGCGGTCGACGCGGTCGAGCTGACCCTGGCGCTCGACGCCCGGAACCTCGCGCCGCTCGAGGTCCCGCTGCGCCAGCTCGGCCCCGGGCACTATCTGTCGCCGGGCCTGGACGTCCCGATCGCAGGCACGTGGACGATCCAGGCCATCGTCCGCCTCGGCCCGGTCGACCGGGTCGACCTCACCGGAGCGCTCGAGATCCGCTGATGGAACCCGTCGACGTCGCCAACACCTTCTTCACGATCCTGGCGCTGCTCGCCAACGCGGCGGTGGCCACGGCGGTGGTGCTCGCCGGGGCGACCCTGGTCTCGGGCTCGGCCCGGCGGCTCGCCGGGAGCGTGGTCGACGTCGTCGGGCCGTCGGCCGGCCTCCTGGCCTGGTTCGTGGCCGCGACGGCGACGCTGGGCAGCCTCTACTACTCCGAGATCGCCGACTTTGTGCCCTGTCGGCTCTGCTGGTTCCAGCGCATCTGCATGTACCCCCTGGCCGTCGTGCTCCTTGTGGGCGTCGTGCTGCGCGACCGCCGGATGCGCTGGTACGCCGTGCCGTTCGTCGCCGCCGGCGTCCCCCTGTCGCTGTACCACTTCCTCATGGAGCGGGGGGTGTTCACCGAGAGCCGAGCGTGCTCCGCCACGGTCCCGTGCGCCGTCCCGTGGTTCACCGAGCTGGGGTTCGTGACCCTGGCCTACATGGCGCTCAGCGGCTTCCTCCTCATCGGCACCCTGCTCCTCGTCGACGGAGTGTGGGAGCGGCGCTGGCGGACCGCCGACCCAGCCGGTCCCGACGAGGCGACGGGGGTCCCGACCGGGAACCATGGAGGCCCCGGCGACGCTCATGAGGAGCAGGCCGACGCGCCGGCGGCGGACGACGAACCGGGCCCCGACCCGGCACTGGAGGTCAGGACGTGACGAAGACGAACCGGTCCGGAACCACACCGGCGAAGCCGCCGAGCGCCGCGGGGAGGCGGTCGAGTCCCGGCTGGCTGTTCCCGGCCGTGATCGCCGCCGTGGTGGTCGTGGGCATCCTCGCGGTGGTCCTCGTGGCCACGTCGGGCAACGACGACAACAGCGGTACGAGCGCGAACGCGGTCGAGGTCGCGGCCGAGGTGACCACGGGGGGCGCGGCGCTGCCCGACTACACGGGCGCAGGCAAGGACCCGGCCCTGGGCATGGCCGCTCCCACCATCGGCTCGGTCGACTTCCAGGGTCGCAACGTCGAGGTCGGCGGGGCCACGGGGTCGCCTTACGCAGTGGTCTTCCTTGCGCACTGGTGCCCCCACTGCCAGGCCGAGGTGCCGCGGCTGGTGTCCTTGGCCCAGAACGGCCGCATCGAGGGGGTCGAGGTGGTCGGCGTGGCCACCGGCACCTCGCAGGCCAATCCCAACTACCCCCCGAGCGCGTGGATGGAACGCGAGGACTGGCCCTTCGGGGTGATGGTCGACGACGCGGCGAACACTGCGGCACGCAAGTACGGCCTCACCGGGTACCCGTACCTGGTGCTCGTCGACGCCAACGGCCGGGTCGTGGGTCGCACCTCGGGCGAGGTGGAGGTGGCCGACCTCCAGCGGATCTTCGCCTCCCTGGCCAAGGGCGAGGTCCCGACCATGCCGGGGACGGGCGCCTCGTCGGCGAGTTGACGCCGACGGACTGACGCCGCCGGGCCGACGCTCAGCCGCAGTCGCGGCAGAGGCCGACGAGGTCGATGCGGTGCGCGGTGGTGCGGAACCCGGTGGCGCGCTCGACCTCGTCGATGGCCTGGTGGACCGCCCGCTCGATCGACGCCGACGCGGGCGCGTCCTCCACGCCACCGCAGCGTGTGCAGATGAGGTGATGGTGGTGGTCGCCGGTGAGGTCCTCGGCGAGCTCGAAGCGGGCGAACTCGGCGTTGGTCACGATCCGGTGCACCACGCCGGCCTGCTCGAGCAGCACGAGGTTCCGGTAGACCGAGCTCTGCGCGAGGTCGCCGTCGGCCTCGAGGATCTCGGGGATCGTCAACGGCCGCCGCGCCGCGGCGAGCACGCCGACGAGCGCGTCCCGGTTCGGGGTCCGGCGCTGCCCGGCGCAACGGAGGCGGTGCGCGACGGCGTCGTGGAGCGACGCCGTCTCGGTGGACGCGGCCATGCCCGGAGTCTACGAGCGCGCCGGTGCCGGGTCCCGGGCGCCCGGGTCGCGCGAGCGGGTACCGTCCGCCGGTGGACCCCGCCGCACGTTTCTCCGATCTCGTGCAGGGTCCCGAGTCGGTGATCCCGCTCGACGAGGCCGCGCTCCTGATCGCCGCGCACGACCACCCGGTCGACGTGGCCGCGCAGCTGGACCGGCTGGACCGGCTCGCCGACGACGTGGTGGCCGACGACGCTGCCGGTCTCGCCCGCGCGCTGTTCGGGACCGGCGGGTTCGCGGGAAACACCGCCGACTACGGCGACCCCCGCAACTCGTACCTCGACGAGGTGCTCGCGCGGCGCCTCGGCATCCCGATCACCCTGAGCGTGCTGATGATCGAGGTCGGCCGGCGGCGGGGGATCCCCCTGTCGGGAGTCGGGATGCCCGGCCACTTCCTCGTGGGCAGCGACGACGGCTTCGTCGACCCGTTCCACGGGGGTGCCGTCCTCGACGCCGCCGGCGCCCGGCGCCTCTTCGACCGCACCCACCGGGGCGCACCGTTCGCCGACGCCTACCTCCACCCGGTGGGATCCCGCGCGATCCTGGCCCGGATGCTCGCCAACCTCGTTGCGACGCTGCTCGGGCGCGATCCCATGCGGGCGATCGGGGCGCTGCAGCTGCGCCTGGCCATCCCGGGCCTGCCCGAGGCCGAGCGACGCCACGGCGAGGAGACGCTGACCCGCCTGCGGGCCAGCCTGAACTGAGGGGCACCGAGGCACGGATGGCCGACGACGAGATCCGCGAACTGGCGATGTTCCCGCTCGGCACCGTGCTGTTCCCCCACGCGGTGCTGCCCCTGCACGTGTTCGAGCCCCGCTATCGCGCGCTAGTGACCGACTGCCTCGCGGGTGACGGGAGCTTCGGGGTGGTCCTCATCGAGCGTGGACACGAGGTGGGTGGTGGCGACGCGCGCTTCGGGATCGGCACGATGACCCGCATCGTGCAGGCCGACGAGATGCCCGACGGTCGGTGGGGCGTCGTCGCGGTCGGGGCCGAGCGGATCGTCGTGCACGAATGGCTGGCGGAGGATCCGTACCCGCGCGCGATCGTCACGATCCGTCCCGACCTCGCGCCTCCACGCGCCGCGACCCCGGCCGTCGACGCTGCGCGCGCCGCACTGGTCCGGGTCCACGCGCTGCGCGCCGAGCTCGGCCTGCCTGCGTACACCGGTGACGTGCTGCTCCCCGACGACGTCGGGCGCGCGTCCTACGAAGCGGCGATCCTTGCCCCGATCGGCCCGCTCGACGCCTACGCACTCCTCGTCGTGGACGACCCGGTCGAGCGGCTCGAACGCCTCGTCGACCTCCTGAGTGGTGAGATCGAGCTGCTCGAGTTCCGCCGGTCGGGCTGACGGTCCGGCGCGCGCCGCCTACATTCGACCCATGGCGAACGACGCTCCCGTGCCCGAAGTCCCCGAGCCCGTCGTGACCGCGGCCCCGAGCCCGGCGACACCCGGGACGCCGGATCGCGACGCACGGGCGCCGTCCACCGAGGCGCTCGACCGGCTCGAGGCCGAGCTGGCCGCGCTCGAGGACGAGTTGGCCGCGCTCGAGGCCGCCGACGGGAGCGACGCCTGAGCGCCACCGCCCGCGTCCGGTTGTTCGCCGCGGCGCGCGAGGCGGCCGGCCGCGCGAACGACGAAGTGGTGGCACCGACGGTCGACGCAGCACTCGCCGCGCTGCGAGAACGGTACGGGGCCACGTTCGCCGCGGTGCTCGCGTCGTCGCGCGTGTGGGTCAACGGAGACGAGCCGGCCCAGGGTGGTGAGACCCCGCTGCACGACGGCGACGAGCTGGCCGTCCTCCCGCCCGTGAGCGGCGGATGACCGATACCGAGCCCGCAGAGCGTCCGCGCGCCGCTGGTAGCCTCGCACCGTGACCGAGGCGCGTCGGCGGATCGACATCGTGCTCGCCCCCGAGTTCCTCGACGACCTGGAGTCGCGATCGGGTGACGACCTCGACGCGATGCACGCCGAGTGCCAGGAGATCGAGACCGAGGTGTCCTACGTGCGGCGGCTCGCCCAGGCTCGCATCGAGATCCTCACCGCCGAGCAGCAACGCCGGGCCACCGGCGGCAGCGTGGCGGACCTCATCGCCGCGCTGCCCACGATCCTCGCCGACCCTGGTCCGCGCCCCGAGCCGTCGGCGAGCCGGCTCTCCCGTTTCCTGGCGCCGTCGCCGGACATCCAGTGGACCCGGGGGCGGGAGCCGCTCATCGCCGACGACACGCTCGCCAATCTGCCCACGCTCGGTGACGAGACGCTCGCGGCCACGCTCGAGGACTTGCGCGCGCTCGAGGTGGAGGTGTCCCAGCGCCGTCGTGACCTGCACGGGGTGATCGATCGACTCGAGTCGGAGCTCGCCCGGCGCCGGGTCAGCGCCTGAGCGGATCGTCCCGACCATGGCCGACGGCGTCGAGCAACGCCTCCGTGACCTCGGTGAGTTCATCCGCAACCAGCGCGAGGGTGCGCGCCTGTCGCTGCGCGGCCTGTCGAGCCGGACGGGCATCTCGAACCCCTACCTGAGCCAGATCGAGCGCGGGTTGCGCCGTCCGAGCGCCGAGATCCTCCAGCAGATCGCCCGGGGCCTGGCCATCTCGGCCGAGACGCTCTACGAGCGGGCCGGATTCCTTCCCCGGCGCGAGGTCGACGGGGCCGAGGAGGTGCCCGACATCGTGGCCGCGATCGAGCGGGCCACCGACCTCGACGAGC
>JBJSXO010000185.1:0-4915 GCA_046086425.1 Actinomycetota bacterium
CGACGTACACGCCCCGACGCTCGTCCCAGAACCGGTCGAACGCCCCCGCGACCGCCGACCGCCGGGCCCGGGCCCAGCGCGCGGTCGCCGCGTTGCCCAGCCACTCGGCGATCTCGGCGAGGTCCTCGAGCGCCCGGGCGAAGAGCGCGTTGAGCGTCGACGACGACCCCTCGCTGTACACGCTCCCCCAGTCCAGCAGCACCCATCCCGACACCCGGTCGAGGAGGCCGTCGGCGTCGAGGAAGGGCTCGAACCACCGCAGCGTGTGCTCGGCGACGGGGAGGAGCTCGGCGACCAGCTCGCGGTCGCCGGTGTACCGGTACAGGTTGTGCAGGCTGCGCACCCAGTGCAGCGCCCAGTCGGGGACGAACATGTGGTGGTCGCCCGCGAAGTCGCACGCCGCGGCCATCGGCAGCATCCCGTCGGGACGCGGGGTCGCGGCGAGCTGCGGGTGCCAGCGGGCCATGGACCAGTCGGGGTTCGCCACCAGGTCGACCATCTGGTGCACGACGGAGTCGCCGGTCCACGCCCGCTGCTCGCGCGTGGGGCAGTCGACGTAGGCGTCGAGCGCGCACAGGTCGACCGTGCGCAGCCCGATCTCGTGGATGCGCTCGAGCACCGGGTCCGAGCAGGCGAAGGACGCGCCGGCGGGTCGCGGGCGCAGCTGCTCCTGCACCGCGATCGCGAGCGCCGGGATCCGGCCGGGATCCGGCGAGCGGACCGACGCGTGCAGGTAGCGCGTGCCCACGAGATCGAAGGTGGTGAAGCGCTCCACGGGTCCGCCGGCCGTCACGAACCGGAAGCCCGCGTGCTGGCCCAACGGGGCCAGGCGGCCATCGGCGTCGACGTGCTCCGCTGCGGCCACGGCGATCTCGGTGCCCGGCTCCGCGTCGCGTACCTCGAGGCCCACGGTGCCGCACACGATCCGGCCCAGATCGAAGCCGACGGTCTGCACGGGCCCGTCGGCCACCGCCTCGGTCGCCTCGTCGGCGAGCGCCTGGGCGACCGGGTCGTCGGACGCCGGGGCGCCCCGGCGCGCGGTCGGGGCGGTCGCCACCGCGTCGTGGCGCGCGCCGCCGGGGAAGGCCCGGCGCACCGGCGGCCGGAGCACCCCGAAGGGCTCGCTCGGCGGATGGGGGTCGCCGTGGGCGCCGGAGTGGAACGGCGTGATCTCGAACGCCGGCCGCCAGTCGTCGGCCGCGAACCCCGGCCGGTCCCAGCCCCACGGGTGGGCGCGGGCGTCGAACGACTCCAGGGGCAGCGCGCCGGCGCTGTCGGCCCCGGACACCGGGGTCCACGCCGTCCCCGCGTGGCTCGCCCAGGAGCGGTCGCTCACCACCCACTCACCGTCGACGAGCGCCTCGAAGACCACGCCCCCGGCCCCGAGCGAGTAGGTGGGCCGGGCCGGGACCCACCACGAGGTCGCTCGGCCGTAGTGGCGCGCGACGACGCCGATCACGTTCTCGCCGGCCACGAGGTGGGGCGCGAGGTCGACGACGTCGTACCGAGGCTGGTGCGCATCGCTGCGCACCGGGCCGCGCGCGACCTCCATCCCGTTGACCCGCAGGGCGTAGCGCCCGTCGGCCCAGCACCGGGCGGGAGCGTGCGCCGGGACCGCGCCGAGCGTGAGCACCCGCCGGAGCAGCACGACGGTGTCCCGCGGCTCGGGCAGCACCGGGGTGCTCGCGCCGTCCAGGCCGATGGCGGGGCGGCCGTGCCAGATCCACCGGGCCCGCCAGCGGGTGGCGAACGGGGTCGGGTGCTCGAAGCACATGGCCGGAGGCTACGGCGGCCGGGGATGGCCGTGCACCGTCGCGCAATTCGGTGCCCACCCGTCCCGATACGCTCCGGGCATGTCTGCGTCGGACGCCCCCGGCGTCGCCTCTGCCGCCGAGGCGGCGCGCGCCGACCTCGGCGCCGCGCGCGCCGACCTCGACGAGCTGGTCCGGATCCCCAGCATCAGCGCCGACCCGTCACGCGCCGCCGATGTGGCCGCGAGCGCCGACGCCGTGGCCGCGCTCATGGAGGCCGCCGGCCTCGAGCACGTGCGCCAGGAGACGGTGGACGGCAGCCCGCCGTGCGTCATCGGCGACTGGCTGCACGCGCCCGACGCGCCGACGGTCCTGCTCTACGCGCATCACGACGTGCAGCCGCCGGGCTACGTCGACCGCTGGTCGAGCGATCCGTTCGAGCCACGCGAGGACGGCGGCCGGCTCTACGGCCGCGGGAGCGCCGACGACAAGGCCGGCGCGGTCGCCCACGTGGCGGCCGTCCGGGCCTGGATGCGGACCGCCGGCGCGCTGCCCTGCAACGTGAAGGTGATGGTGGAGGGCGAGGAGGAGATCGGCTCCCCCCGCCTCGGCCCGTTCCTCGACGCGTTCGGTGACGACCTGCGCGCCGACGTCCTCGTCCTCGCCGACGCCGGCAACTGGTCGGTGGGCACCCCGGGGCTGACGTACTCCTTGCGCGGGCTCGCCGGGGGCACGGTCCGGCTGCGGGCGCTCGAGAGCCCGCTGCACTCGGGCATGGCCGGGGGTGCGGTCCCCGACCCGGTGATGGCGCTGGCCCGCATGCTCGCGACGCTCGTCGACGACCGGGGCGATCCCGCCTTCGACGGCTGCTGGGACGACTGGGTGGCCCCCGGCCCCGAGGAGCGAGCCCGCCTGGCGGCGCTGCGCAGCCACGACGAGCGCCTGCAGGCGGCCTGGGGGATGCTCCCCGGGGTCGCGCTCGCCGGCGACGACGCGGTGAGCGTGTTCGAGCGGCTGTGGCTGCGGCCCGCCCTCACCGTCATCGGGATCGACGGTCACCCGATCCAGGGTTCGTCGAACCAGATCGTGAGCGAGGCCGCCGCTCGCATCAGCGTCCGGGTCGCCAACGGCCAGGACCCCGATCGCGTCAACACCGCGCTCCGGGACCACCTCGTGCGCCGGGTGCCGTTCGGGATGGAGTGCACGTTCACGGTGGCCAAGGCCACCCCGGCGTGGCGCTGCGAGCCGAGCGGGCCGGCGTTCACCGCGACCGAGCGGGCCTTGCGGGAGTCGTTCGGCGTCGACCCCGTCTATATGGGCGTGGGGGGCACGATCCCGTTCGTGGGGCCGTTCGCCGAGGCGTTCGGCGGCATCCCTGCGCTCCTGCTCGGCCCGGCCGACCCCGGGAGCCGGATCCACGGCGAGGACGAGAGCCTCCACCTGGGCGACTGGGCCCGCCTCATCGAGGCCGAAACGCGCCTGCTCGCCTACCTCTGACCCGCCCACGGTCCTTGCCGAGGATCAGCGCGCTGGTGGGCACCATGGTGCCCGCGGTGACCAGCACGTGCTCGACGTCGGGCACCTGGTTCACCGAGGTGCCCCGGACCTGGCGGACCCCCTCGGCGACCCCGTTCATCCCGTGGATGTAGGCCTCGCCGAGCTGCCCACCGTGCGGGTTGATCGGGAGCTTCCCCCCGAGCTCGATGGTCCCGTCCTTGACGAAGTCCTTGGCCGCCCCGCGCTCGCAGAACCCGAACTCCTCGAGCTGGGCCAGCACCAGCGGCGTGAAGTGGTCGTAGAGGATCGCGGTCTGGAAGTCCCCGGGTCCGAGACCCGTGTTGTTGTAGAGCTGGCGTGCGCACAGCCCCATCTCGGGTAGCCCGGTGATCGACGGGCGGTAGTAGCTCGTCATCATCTCCTGGTGGTCACCGGCCGCCTGCGCCGCCGAGCGCACCATCACCGGGGGCTGGCGGAGATCGCGGGCCCGCTCCGGCGTGGTGACGACGATCGCCTGGGCGCCGTCGGACTCCTGACAGCAGTCGAGCAGGTGCAGCGGCTCGGTGATCCAGCGGGACTGCTGATGGTCTTCGAGCGTGATCGGCGCGCCGAAGAAGTAGGCCTTGGGGTTGGTCGCGGCGTGCTTGCGGTCGGCCACCGCGATCCGGCCGAAGTCCTCGCTCGTCGCCCCGAACTCGTGCATGTAGCGCCGGGCGAACATGGCCACCCACTGGGCCGGGGTGAGCAGGCCGAACGGGGCGTACCACGCGAAGCCTGCGCCCTCGGCCGTGGCCTGGGCGGGGCGGTCCTGCACGCCGGCGCCGAAGCGACGCCCCGAGCGCTCGTTGAAGGCGCGGTAGCACACGACGTAGTCGGCCACGCCGGCGTTCACCGCCAGCACCGCCTGCTGGATCGTGCCGCAGGCCGCGCCGCCCCCGTGGTGGATCCGCGAGAAGAACGTCATCTCCCCTGCACCGAGGTTCTTGGCGATCTCGATCTCGGGGTTGGTGTCGGCGCTGAAGGTGACCCACCCGTCGATCTGCGCCGGGCGCAGACCTGCGTCGGCGATTGCCGCCTCGCAGGCCTCGACGGCCAGGCGCATCTCGGAGCGCCCCGAGTTCTTGGAGAACTCGGTGGCGCCGATGCCCACGATCGCTGCGCCATCGACCAGTCGGTGTCGCTCGCTCATCCCTTCGCGCCCTTCTTCGCCCGCTTGCCCTTGCCCTTGCCCGCGCGCTTCGCCCGCTTGGCTGCCTTCGCGGCCTCCTTGGCCGCCTTCTCGGCCTGCTTGCGCTGGCGCGGGGTGGGCGGATCGGGGAGCGCCAGGGTCACGGTCCCGGTGACGTGGTCACCCAATCGGTTGGTGCCCCGCAGGCCGATCTCGACCAACCCGTCGGCCTTGGCCGTCACCGAACCGGTGAGCCACATCGTGTCGCCGGGGTAGTTGGGCGCACCGAGGCGGATCTTCACCGACCGCAGCACGGCGTTCGGACCCGCCCAGTCGGTCACGTACCGGCCGACGAGGCCGTTGGTGGTGAGGATGTTCATGAAGATGTCCTCGGACCCCTTCTCGTGTGCGAGCGCGGGGTCGTGATGCACGTCCTGGTAGTCGCGCGACGCGATCGCAGTCGAGACGATGAGCGTGCGCGTGAGCGGGATCTCCAGCA
>JBJSXO010000186.1:0-6393 GCA_046086425.1 Actinomycetota bacterium
CCTGGTCGTTGCCCTTGCCGGTGCACCCGTGGGCCACGGCGTCGGCGCCGAACTCGCGTGCCGCGATCACGAGGTGCTTGGCGATCACCGGCCGCGAGAGCGCGGACACCAACGGGTACTTGCCCTCGTAGAGGGCGTTGGCCCGCAGGGCCGGCAGGAAGTAGTCCTCGGCAAACTCGGCGCGCAGGTCCACGACCTTGGCATCCACCGCACCCGCGGCGAAGGCCCGCTGGCGGACGGCCTCGAAGTCGCCGCCCTGGCCGACGTCGGCCGCGAGCGCGATCACCTCGGCACCCCACTCGTCGGCGATCCACTTCACCGCCACCGAGGTGTCGAGACCTCCGGAGTAGGCCAGCACGACTCGCTTCGGGTCCACGCTTCCTCGGTCTGCCATCACCGCTTCCTCTCGCCTCGGGTCACAGCCCGGCCAGGGCCGCCAGGTCGGCGGCCACCTTCGCCCCGCCCGCCTGCTCGGAGCAGACCAGGATCAGGGTGTCGTCACCGGCGACAGTCCCGAGCACGTCGGGGAGCCCGGCCCGGTCGAGCGCCGATCCGATCACGTGGGCCGAGCCCGGTGGGGTCCGCAGCACCACCAGGTTGGCGCTGTGCGCGACCTCGACCACGAACTCCCCCATCACCCTGCGCAGGTGGTCGTCGGGCGCGGACCGCTCCTTCGCGTGCTCGGGGATCGCGTAGGCCATCGTGCCGCCGGGGATGCGGACCTTCACGGCGCCGAGCTCCTCGAGGTCACGGCTCACGGTGGCCTGGGTGGCCATCACGCCGCCGGCTGCGAGCATCTCCACGAGCTGGGCCTGGCTGGAGATCGGCTGCTCCTCGAGGAGCCGGGCGATCCGGTGCTGGCGTTGGGGCTTGCCGAGCGTGGCCACGTCAGCGCCGCCCGTGCCGTCCACCGGGGACCGGAGGGCGCACGTCGAGCGACGCCAGCAGGGAGCGCACGCTGTGCATGCGGTTCGCCGCCTGCTCCCAGACCAAAGACCCCGGCCCGTCGATGACCTCGGCGGTGACCTCGTCTCCACGGTGCGCGGGCAGGCAGTGCATGAACACCGCCTGCGGTCCGGCGGCCGCCATCAGCCGCGTGTCGACCCGGTACCCCGCGAAAGCGATGGCGCGGACCTCGGCTTCGGCCTCCTGGCCCATCGAGGTCCACACGTCCGTGTAGACGACGTCGGCCCCGCGCACACCCTCGTAGGGGTCGTGGGTCAGCTCGAGGTGCGCACCGAGGTTGCGGGCGCGGTGGGCGATCTCCTCGTCGAGCTCGTAGCCGCCCGGGGACGCGACGACCAGCTCCACTCCGGTGAGCGCAGCGGCGTACGCCAGCGATGCGGCCACGTTGTTGCCGTCGCCGACGAAGGCGACCCGCCGGCCCTCGAGGGCGCCGAAATGCTCGCGGATGGTCAGGAAGTCGGCGAGAGCCTGACAGGGGTGGGCACGATCCGACAGCAGGTTCACGACGGGGACGTCGACGGTGGCGGCCATCGTCTCGAGCACTGCATGGTCGTGGACACGCGCGGCGATGACCGAGCAGAAGCCGGCGAGTGTCCGGACGACGTCCTCGACCGACTCCCTTTGGCCGAGCCCGATCTCCTCGCCGCGCAGGACCACCGCGTGGCCCCCCAGCGTGGTGATCGCGATCTCGGTGGAGACCCGGGTTCGGGCGGACGGCTTCTCGAACAGCACGGCCACGGCCAAACCGTCGAGCGCCCGCGGCAGCGCGCCGGGGTCGTGCTTCCACACCGTGGCGTGGTCGAGCAGACCGTGGAA
The DNA here is from genome assembly GCA_046086425.1 of Actinomycetota bacterium. Taxonomy (GTDB): domain Bacteria; phylum Actinomycetota; class Acidimicrobiia; order IMCC26256; family PALSA-555; genus CAIUKV01. The sequence continues at coordinate 1,783 of JBJSXO010000186.1, forward strand.
CTGGGCGCCATCGAGGTCCTCGACCTCGAGCAGGCGGCGGATCAGGCTCATCACCCTCCTCCGGTCCGGGCCAGGACGGCAGTCAGCACCGTGACCGCCTCGTCGATCTCGGCGTCGGTCACGAGCAGCGGCGGGGCCAGGCGCAACGCGGTCGCGGTGACCGCGTTGAGGACGAGGCCGTGGGCAAGGCAGTCGTCGGCGACGGCCTTGGCGTCGGTCCCCGGGGTGAGCTCGGCCGCGATCAGCAGACCGGCCCCGCGCACGTCGATCACACCGGGAATTGCGCCGAGGACCGCGCGCAAGCGGGCGCCCGTCGCTGCGACACGGGCGGGAACGTCTTCGTCCTCCATCACCGTGAGCGTCGCCAGGGCCGCCCGCGCGGCCAGGGGCTGCCCGCCGAAGGTGGTGGCGTGGTCGCCCGGCTTGAACGCGCTCGCGACGTCGGCACGGGCCCAGCACGCGCCGATCGGTACGCCGTTACCGAGCGCCTTGGCCATCGACACCACGTCAGGGCGCGCGTCGGTGTGCTGGAACCCGAACCACTCCCCGGTGCGGCCGAGGCCGGTCTGGACCTCGTCCATCAGCAGCAGCGCCTCCCGCTCGTCGCACAGCGCGCGCACGGCCTCGAGGTACCCCGGAGGCGCCGGCTGCACGCCCCCCTCGCCCTGCACCGGCTCGAGCATCACGGCACAGACCCGGTCGTCCATCGACGCGGCGAGGGCGTCGACGTCGCCGAACGCGACCTGGCGGAAGCCGCTCGGCAACGGCTGGAAGGTTTCCTGCTTCTGGGGCTGGCCGGTCGCGGCCAGGGTCGTGAGGGTTCGCCCATGAAAGGACCCGTAGGCCGAGATCACGTGGTAGCGCTCGGGTCCGCCGTTGGCCTGCCCGTGGCGGCGCGCCAGCTTGATCGCGCACTCGTTGGCCTCGGCACCGGAGTTGCAGAAGAACACCCGGCCGCCTCCGCCGAGGAGCGCATTGAGCTTCGCCGCCACCTGCGGCTGGACATCGTTGTAATAGAGGTTGGACACGTGCAGGAGCGTGCGCGCCTGGTCGGCAACGGCCTCGGCCACGGCCGGATGGCTATGGCCCAACGACGTGACCGCGAGCACCGAGAGGAAGTCGAGGTAGCGCGCTCCCGCGGCGTCGTAGAGGACCGTTCCCTCGCCGCGGACGAACGCCACGGGCGCGCGCCCGTAGGTCTGCATCACGTTGGCGGCGTCGAGGTCGACGATCTCTTCGTAGGTCGGCGCGCTCATGGTCGGGCTCCCGAGGTGCGGTGTGCGGACGGGGCATGGGGCAGGTTCGGAGCCGACGGGGCCCCGGTCGCCGCCGCCGTGGACGAGGTGATCATGGTGCCGATGCCCTCACGGGTGAAGAACTCGAGAAGAAGCGCGTGCGGGACCCGTCCGTCGAGGATGTGGGCCCGGCCGACCCCGGACTCGATCGCCTCGATGCACGACCGGAGCTTGGGGATCATGCCCTCCCCCACCTTCCCCTCGGCGAGGAGACGGGTCATGCCCGCAAGGTCGATCTGCGAGATCAGGCTCGCCTCGTCGGGGTAAGACTCGTACACCCCGAGCACGTCGGTGAGGTAGACGAGCTTTTCGGCCTGCAACGCCACGGCGATGGCCGCCGCAACCGCGTCGGCGTTGACGTTGTGGGCCTGACCGGTCTCGTCGACCCCCACGGTCGCGATCACCGGGATCAGGTCCTCGCGCTGGAGACGCTCGACGATGGCGGGATCGACCTCCTCGACGTCGCCCACGAAGCCGAGGCGCGGATCCCGGGTGCGGACCCGGAGCAGGTTGGCGTCCTCCCCCGACAGGCCCACTGCGTACGAGCCGTGGCGGTTGATGCTGGACACGATCTCGAGGTTCACCTTGCCGACGAGCGCCATGCGCACGATGTCCATGGTCTCCGCGTCGGTGACGCGCAGGCCGTCGACGAACTCGGGCTCCTTCCCGAGTCGCTGCATGAGCTCGCTGATCTGCGGACCACCGCCGTGCACGACGACGGGCTTGATCCCGACGAGGTGCATCAGCACGACGTCCTGGGCGAACAACTCGGCGAGCGCCGGGTTCTCCATGGCGTGACCGCCGTACTTGATCACGACGGTTCGCCCCGAGAACTCACGGATGTACGGCAGCGCCTCGGCCAGGATCGCGGCGCGAGCGTGCACGTCGTCGATGCGGTCGTCGACCATCAGCTCGTCCCCATGTTCTCGTCGACGTACGCGTGGGTCAGGTCGGTGAAGCGCACCAGTGCCTCCCCACTTCCCTCATGGAGGTCGCACACGATCTCGATCTCCCGCCCGCGCATGGACGCGTGCAAGGCGGGCTCGTCGTGCGCCGCGGCAATGCCGTTGCGGCACACCGTGATGCCGTTGTACGAGATGTCGACTCGCTCGGGGTCGAGGTACGCCCCCGATGCGCCCAGCTCCGAGAGCACGCGCCCCCAGTAGGGGTCCTGGCCGTACAGCGAGCACTGCACGAGCTGGCTGGCTGCGACGCCACGCGCCGCGCGTCGCGCGTCATCGGTCGAGCGGGCGCCCGTCACGGTGAGCCGCACCAGCTTCGTGGCGCCCTCGGCGTCGGCGGCCATCTGGTGCGCGAGGTCGTCGCAGACCGCAGAGAGCGCGTCCACGAGTCCGCCGAACTCGGTCCCGCCGGCGTCGATCGGCGGGCCACCGGAGGCCCCGTTGGCCAGCACGAGCACGGTGTCGTTGGTGCTGGTGCACGCATCGACGATGAGCGCGTTGAACGAGTCGTCCACCGCGCGCTGCAGCGCGGCGTGCAGCACGTCGGGCCCGACGACCGCGTCCGTGGTGAGGACCGCGAGCATCGTCGCCATGGCGGGCTGGAGCATGGCCGCGCCCTTGGCCATCCCCCCCACATGGACGGAGCGCCCGGGGCCGAGCGCCGCCTCGGCGAAGGCTTCCTTGGGCCGGGTGTCGGTGGTCATCAGCGCGCGAGCGGCCCGGTGCCCGGCGTCGGGTCCGGCGGCGATCTCGGCGCACAGGCGCGGGATCCCCGACTCGACCGGGGCCATCGGCATCGGGATGCCGATGAGCCCGGTCGAGCACACGAGTACGTCCGAGCCCGCCACACCGAGGCCGGCGCCCGCGAGGTCGCACATGCGGAGGGCGTCGGCCCGGCCCGCCTCGCCCGTCGCCGTGTTGGCGTTTCCCGAGCTGCACACCACCGCCGCCGCGCGCCCGTCGGCGAGGTGGGCCCGGCTCACCTGCACCGGCGCGGCCTGGGCCCGGTTGGTCGTGAAGACGCCCGCAGCGGTGACCGCGGCGCGGTCGGCAGTGGCCACGAGCGCCAGGTCGGGGTCGCCCGAGGGCTTGATCCCCGACGCGATGCCCGCGGCCTCGAAGCCGGCGATCGCGGTGACGCTCACGGCATCATCCCCACCGCCGGGAGACCCGTGGTCTCCGGGAGGCCCAGCACCAGGTTCAGCGCCTGGACGGCTTGGCCCGAGGCGCCCTTGACCAGGTTGTCGATCGCCCCCATCGCCAGGACCGTCCCCGTGCGGGGATCGGCGCGCACGGTGACCTGGGCGGTGTTGGCCCCGAGGGTGGACTTCGTCTGCGGCGGGTCGTCGGTGACGACGACGAACGGCTCGTCGGCGTAGTAGGCGCGGTAGTGCTCGAGCAGGCTCGCAGTGCTCAGCCCCGACGCCGCAGGGCGCGCCGTGCACGTGGCCAGGATCCCGCGGGTCATGGGGACCAGGTGCGGGGTGAACAGCACCTGCACGGGGGTCCCGCCCACCCGCGTCAGCGCGTACTCGATCTCGCCGGTGTGACGATGGGTCAGGAGGCCGTAGCCCACGACGTTCTGCTCGCGCTCGGCGTAGAGGTTGGCGGCGGCGAGCTTGCGGCCGGCCCCCGAGATCCCCGACACCGCGTTCACCACGATGCCGGTCGGCTCGACGAGACCCTCGGCGACGAGCGGCGCCAGGGCCAGCGACGACGCGGTCGGGTAGCACCCCGGCGCGGCGACGTGCGGGCGCGCGGCGACCTCGGCACGGAACAGCTCCACCATGGCGAACCCGAATTCGTCGATCAGATCGACCGCGGTGTGCGCCTCCCCGTACCACTCCTCGTAGCGGTCGGCCGGCAGCCGGAAGTCGGCACCGAGGTCCACCACGTGGGCGACCCGCCCGAGCAGGTCCGGCACCACCTTCTGGCTCTCCCCGTGCGGCAGAGCCACGAAGACCGCGTCGAGACCGTCGAGCGCGCCGACGTCGAGGGCGCGCAGCTCGAGGTCGCCGTACACCGCGGCCAGCGACGGGTAGAGCGCGGTCGCGGGCACCCCGGCGTTGGCGTCCGCGGTGGCGTGGACCACGGTCAGCTCGGGATGGGCCGCGAGCAGGCGCAGCAGCTCGGCCCCCGTGTACCCGGACGCCCCGAGGACCCCGACCGCCAGGCCCGGACGGGCGCTGTCATTCGCCATGGTGAATATTATACACCGAACTGAATGAGATTTGGGAAAGGGCGGCCGCGCGCGGGGACCGGGTGACTCGGGACCGCGGCGGGCCCGGCGCAGCCGTCAGACGCCGAGCATCCCCGCAGGGGGCGCCGAGGCCTCGAGCAGGGGCACGAGCACG
>JBJSXO010000187.1:0-5311 GCA_046086425.1 Actinomycetota bacterium
ATCCTCGGCGGTGTGGTCGTGCTCGGCCTCCTGCTCGTCGTCGGGGTCCTGACCGCCCTCGGACTCTTCGGCGACACCGCCGGGGGCGCGGGCCGGGTGCTCGCCTAGGTCAGCGCCGCGGCGTTCGGCCTGGCCCGCTACGCGGTCCCCGTCGTGGCCGCAGGGTTGGCGGTGCTGTGCTTCTTCTGGCGGCCGGGCGGCGAGGTGCCGCTCGCCGCGGTGGAGGTGGCCGAGTCCGACGAGACCGCGTCCGGTTACGCCCCGCCGGCGCCGTGGCGGGTGGGTCTGGGCCTTGCCTTCCTCGGCGTCGCCGGCCTCGGGATCCTCGATCTGGCCATGGGGGGACCGCCGATCGACGCGCCCCTCGCCGACCTGGAAGACGCGGCCGGTCTCGTGGGCGCGCTCGTCGGCGCCCCGTTGGTCGCCCTCGCCGGCACGGTCGGCGCTGCGGTCATCCTCGGCGGTGTGGTCGTGCTCGGCCTCCTGCTCGTCCCCGGGGTGCCGATGCGCCGGGTGCTACGCGCAATCGGTCGGGGCCTGGGCTGGTTCCGGGGACGTGTTCGCGGCTTCGTCCACATCGAGGCGCCGGCCCCGGGTGCGGAGCCGCTCGAGGCCGTAGACGTCGACGACCCCCGGACCGTCGGCCTCGCCGACGCGGTCGACGCGGTCGAGGCGGTCGAGGCAGTCGATGCAGTCGATGCAGTCGACGTGACCGACGTGACCGACGTGACCGACGCCGGGTTCGCGGACGCCGGGCTCGAGCCGGAGGCGGCCGACGACGTCCACGATGACGTTCACAACCCGGGCCGGGCCGACGCCGCCCACGACGCGGCGCCCGTGCCGTCGGCGGTCACCCTCTACGACCTCGAGGCCGACACCTCCGCCGGGGTGCCGGTCGTCGACGCGGGCCCCGGACAGCAGCTCGCCATCGACCTCGGCCCCGTGTCCAAGCCGGGGTCCTGGACCCTGCCGTCGCCGAACCTGCTGCAAAAGGGTGACGGCAAGGGCGTCGCACGCCGGTCGGTGGAGGAGGGGGGCGCGATCCTCGAGGCCGCGCTGCACCAGCACGGTGTCGACGCGAAGCTCGTCGGCATGACCGTGGGTCCCACGGTCACCCGCTACGAGCTCGAGCTCGCGCCGGGCGTGAAGGTCAACCGGGTCACCGGCCTCAGCCACGACATCGCGTACGCGATGGCGTCGCCCGACGTGCGGATCCTCGCCCCGATCCCGGGGCGCAGCGCGATCGGCGTCGAGGTCCCGAACCGCCAGCGCCAGCTCGTCACGCTCGGCGACATCCTCACCTCCGCGGAGGCGAAGGAGGCCACCCACCCCCTCGAGGTGGGGCTGGGACGAGGGATCGACGGTCGGCCGGTGATGCTCAACCTCGCCACCCTGCCGCACGTGCTCATCGCCGGGTCCACCGGCGCAGGGAAGTCGAGCTGCATCAACTCGTTGGTGACCTCGCTGCTGATCCGCAATACCCCCGACGAGGTCCGCCTCATCCTCGTCGACCCCAAGCGGGTCGAGCTCGGCGCGTACAACGACACGCCCCACCTGCTCACGCCGGTCGTCACGAACCCGAAGAAGGCCGCCAACGCGCTGGAGTGGGCGGTGCGCGAGATGGATCTGCGGTACGAGACCTTGGCTGCGGCGGGCGTGCGGGACATCACGGGTTACAACGCGATGTTCGACCGGGGCGAACTGCCCACGCCCGAGGACCCCGACCCCGTCACCGGGCGGGGCTACGAGCGCCTGCCGTTCATCGTGATCGTCGTCGACGAGCTCAACGACCTGATGATGGTCGCGGCCCGCGACGTCGAGGCCAGCATCGTGCGCATCTCGCAGATGGCCCGTGCGGTGGGCATCCACCTCGTCATTGCGACCCAGCGACCGTCGGTCGACGTGATCACCGGGGTGATCAAGGCGAACGTCCCGAGCCGGCTCGCGTTCAGCGTCACCAGCCTCGCCGACTCGCGGGTCATCCTCGACCAGGCCGGCGCCGAGAAGCTCGTCGGCAAGGGGGACCTGCTGATGGTCACCGCGTCGTCGAGCCGGGCCGAGCGCGTCCAGTGCGCCTGGGTCGACGAGGAGTGCGTGCGCAAGGTGGCGGCGCACTGGCGCCGGCAGGTGGCCGAGCCCACGTACGTGTCGGGCATCGCCGACGAGGAGGCCGGTGGCGCCGGTGGCGGCACCACTGCGGGCGACACCGACGACGACGAGTTGCTCGGGGAGGCCATGCACCTCGTCGTGCGCAGCGGGCTCGGCTCGACCTCGATGCTCCAGCGCAAGCTGCGCGTCGGCTTCGCCCGAGCCGGTCGGCTCATGGATCTCCTGGAGCGCCGGGGGGTCGTGGGGCCGTCGGAGGGCTCGAAGGCCCGGACCGTTCTCATGACGGTCGAGGAGCTCGAGCAGATGGAAGCCCGCGGCGCGGTCACCGTCCCCGAGGTCGACTGACGCTCCACCGACATCTCCACGATGCTCCTCCGACGCGCCCGCCCGCCCGCCGGTAGCCTGATGCCGTGACGGGTCGGTTCCATCTGGTGACGCTCGGATGCCCGAAGAACGCCGTCGACTCCGACAAGATCGCCGCGGCCCTCGGGGCCGACGGGCTGACCGCAACCGGCGACGTCCACGACGCCGACGTGGTGGTCGTGAATACCTGCGCGTTCATCGAGGCCGCCCGCCAGGAGTCGGTCGACACGGTCCTCGCCCTCGCCGACCTCACCCGGGATGGCGCCCGGCTCGTGGTCACGGGGTGTATGGCCGAGCGCTACGGCGCCGAACTCGCGGCCGCACTCCCCGAGGTGGACGCAGTGGTCGGCTTCGCCGGAGCCGGGTCGATCGCCGGGACGGTCGAGGCGACGACCGAGGTCGTCTTCGGGGGTCGCCGGGCTCGCGTCGCGCCGGTCGGGGTCCGTGACCTCCTCGAGCTCCCGCGCTCGCAGCCGAGCGCGCCGTGGGCCTACCTGAAGGTCGCCGAGGGCTGCGACCGCGCGTGCGCGTTCTGCGCGATTCCCTCGTTCCGCGGCGCGCAGCGCTCGCGTCCCCCCGACGCGATCGTCGACGAGGCGCGGTCACTCGTGCGCGGCGGAGTGCGTGAGCTCGTGCTCGTTGCGCAGGACCTCGCGTGGTACGGCCGCGACGCGGGAGAGCCCGGCGCGCTCGCGCCGCTGCTGCGGCGCCTCGACCACGAGCTCGCTGGCGAGGGCCTCGCCCGAGTGCGGCTGCTGTACCTGTACCCGTCCGAGGTGCGGGATCCGCTCGTGGCGACGATGCTCGAGCTCGACACGGTGGTGCCCTACTTCGACCTGTCGCTGCAGCACGCCGCGCGCGGCCTGCTCGCCCGGATGGCCCGGTGGGGCAGCGGCGACCGGTTCCTCGCCGCCATCGAGCGCATCCGGGCCGAAGCGCCCGACGCCGCGTTCCGGTCGTCGTTCATCGTGGGCTTTCCCGGGGAGACCGAGTCCGACCACGACGAGCTCCTCGCCTTCCTCGACGCCGCACGCCTCGACTGGGCCGGCGTCTTCGCCTTTTCCCCTGAGGAGGGCACGGCGGCCGCGGTCCTCGACGCCCGGGTCCCGGACGCGCTGACGGCGGAGCGCATCCGTGAGTGCGAGGAGCGTCAGACCGCGCACACCCAGGCCGCCCGCGACGCGCTCTGTGCCGCCCGCGCGCCGCTCTCGGTCCTCGTCGACGTCGTGACCGACGGCCGCGCGGTCGGCCGGACCCACCGCGAGGCACCCGAGATCGACGGGCTCGTGTTCGTGGACGGCGCGCCGGGCGAGGTGGTGCCGGCACCGGGGACCATCGTCGAGGCGGTCGCCGTCGAGGCGCTCGGCCCCGACCTGTTCGCCCGGGCCCACCCGGCGCTCGCGGGGGTGCCGGTGCGGGGCGCCCCGTGAGCAACGAGCAGCCCGCGCCGCGCGTGCCCCGGTTCGGGCCCGACGCCATCCGCACGCCGGCGAACGTCGTCACCATCGTGCGGCTGTTGTTCACCATCCCGGTGCTCATGATGATCCTCGACGGCGAGCCCGGCTCGGAGTCGTGGGCCACGTTCATGGGCTGGTGGGTGCTCTGGGTCACCGACTGGCTCGACGGCTGGCTGGCTCGGCGCGACGGCACGACGCGCTCGGGTGCCTTCCTCGACCCGCTTGCGGACAAGGTCCTGGTGATGGGGGGTCTGGTCACCCTGGCGGTGCGCGGCGACTTCGCCTGGCTGCCCGTGGTGATCATCGGGGTCCGGGAGGTGTTCATCTCCGTCTACCGATCGATGGCTGCCCGCCGGGGCGTCTCGATGCCGGCCCGCCCCCTGGGCAAGTGGAAGGCGACGGTCCAGTACTTCGCGATCGCCGCAGCCCTGTTCCCGCCCACCGCCGACACCCCCTGGGTCGCCGACGCGGCGCTGTGGGTCGCAGTCGGGCTCACGGTGGTGTCGGGCGTCGACCTCGTCGTCAACGCCGCGCGTCGGACCTCCACGGGCGACGCGCCCCGGGTTGCGGAGCCGTCGGACCCACCGACCTCCTAGCCGCGCCGCTCACTGCGCTCCTGTCCTCCTATCTTCCTGGTCGCTTCGCTCACTACGCTCCTGTCCTCCTGGTCGCTTCGCTCACTACGCTCCTGTCCTATGCGCTGCGACGTCCTCGCCATCGGAACCGAGCTGCTCCTCGGGCAGATCGTCGACACCAACAGCTCCTGGCTGGGTGAGCAGCTGGCCGAGGCGGGCATCGACACCTACGACCACCGCAAGATCGGCGACAACCTGGCGCGGATGGTCGGGGCGCTGCGCAGCCTGCTTGAGGAGGCCGACGCCGTGATCGTCTGCGGGGGCATCGGGCCCACGCCCGACGACGTCACCCGCGAGGCGATCGCCGAGGTGATGGGCGTCGGTCTCGATCGCCGTGAGGACCTCATCGCGCAGATCCGGGAGATGTTCGGCGCACGCGGCCGGGAGATGCCCGAGAACACCCTCCGCCAGGCCGCCATCCCGATCGGGGCCGCGCCGATCCCGAACCCGATTGGCACCGCCCCGGGGGTGCGCGCCGAGTTCACCCACGCCGACGGGAACCCGCGGGTGGTCTACGCGGTGCCCGGCGTGCCCTACGAGATGCAGCAGATGGTGCGCGACCACGTGCTCCCCGACTTGCTGGCGCGGTCGGGCGAGCAGTCGGTGATCCGCTCACGCTCGCTCAAGACGTGGGGGACCTCGGAGTCGGGCCTCGCCGAGATGATCGCCCACCGGGTCGACGCCCAGAGCAACCCCACGATCGCGTTCCTCGCCCGGGGCATCGAGGGCCTCTACGTCCGCATGACC
>JBJSXO010000188.1:0-6435 GCA_046086425.1 Actinomycetota bacterium
CTGTCAATGGGCCCGGATGCCTTCCAGCGGGCGATCCTGCCGAACGCCTGGGGAGTGCAGTTCACCGACATGAACGTCCTCGCACTCCCTGGCGCACTGCAACTGCTCGTGAACGCCCTTCTCGTGGTCGGACTGGTGGCGTGTGCGATCGCCTCCGTTCCCATTGTGCGGGCGTTCAGGTCTGGGCGCGCCCTCCCGTCCTATGCCTACCTGGTGACGATGTGGACCTCGTTCCTGGTCGTTCTCATGGTCCTCACGGCCTTCATCCGTCCGGTCTTCTACTACGACACTCGATCTCGCCGGCGACGTCCATCGCCGCGAGCGTCGCCTCGGGACCACGTCCGCCCACGATCGGCAGGAGGATCCGGATCTTGCGCTCGATCACGTCGGGCGGGGTGCGCCCCTGGTCCAGGGCACGGCGGCGGAGTTGCGCGAGCGCGATGGCGTGGATGGTCCCGGCGGTGAGGCGGCCGTCGATGCCGAGGCGCCGCAGCCGGTCGGTGAGCTCGCCGGCCGCCTTGCGCGTGAAGGTGACCGCGAGGACGTGATCGGCATCGTGCAGCCCTTCGCGCGCACGCCAGGCGATCCGGCGGGTGAGCACGCGCGTCTTGCCCGACCCGGCGGGTGCGTGGATCGCCAGGGGGGTGTCGGCGGTCGTGACCGCCTCGCGTTGGTCGACGTCGAGGTCGTCGAGCAAGGTGTCGGGGCCCACCGGGTGACCGTACCGAGCGGGTGTGACGCGCACGGGGACCCCGGGCCGTGCCCGGCGCATCCCGTCGTACCCGGTCGGTACGGTCCGGTGGTGACCCCCACCATCGTCGGTGCCCCGGTGCTCGACCGTCTGGCCGCCCTCGCTGCGCTCGTCTTCCCGGCGCAGTGCCCGGGGTGCGGCCACCCCGGTGAGCCGCTGTGCCCGGCCTGTCTGCGATGCGCGCGTCCGCCCTGGGGTGCGCCGCCGCCGCCGGGAGTGGACGAGTGGGCGGCGCCCTTCGCCTACGAGGGGGTCGTGCGGGAGCTCGTGGCCCGGGCCAAGTACCAGGGACGCCACGCCGCGCTGGCCTGGCTCGGAGACCGAATGGCCGAGGCCTGGTGCACCACCGGCGCGCCGCGTCCCGACGTGGTCACCTGGGTGCCCGCCGTCGCGACCCGCCGCCGCGCCCGGGGGATCGACCACGCACGCGTCCTGGCCCGGTCCGTCGCTCGGCGCCTCGGCGCACCCGCAGCGCCGTTGCTCATCCGCGCCGACGTCGGTGCGCAGACCGAACGCCCGATCGCCGAGCGCCGCCGTGGTCCGGTCGTCACCGCGCGCCGCCCGGTGGTGGGCACGGTGCTCGTCGTCGACGACGTCGCGACGACGGGAGCCACGGTGCGCGTCTGTGCCGCCGCCCTGCGCGCGGCCGGGGCCGCGTCCGTGGTCGCCCTCACCGCGGCGCGTACGCCGCCCGCGTGGGCGCGCGCCTGACGGCGGGCCCGGTGCCCCGGTCCCGGTTCTATGCTCCCGGCGTGCCGACCGAGCACCGGGTGCGCCGCTGGGCCCGCGACGCGCAGCTGGACTGGCCCACCGGCGGGCTGGCGGCGGCCTTCGTGGTCCTGCGGCTGGTGGCCACGACCGATCGGCCGATCGCGGTGTTCAACGACACCGCGAGCTACTTCAACTCCCGCGTCTGGGGCGGGGTCCGCTTCCCGGTCGTCACCACGCTCTACGCGCTGGTGGGCGACCAGCGCGCGCTGGTCACGATCCAGGCGGTGGCCGGCGCGATCGCCTGGGTCGCGGCTGCGGTGGTCGCCGGGTCAGTGCTCACCCGCCGTGGCGCGCGGTACGCGTTCGTGGGTGCGCTCTTCGTGCTCGGGCTCACCCCGCCGGTCACGCGCGTCGACAACGCGCTGCTGAGCGAGTCGGTCGCGATCTCGCTGACCGTGGTGCTCGTCGCCTGTGTGCTGCGGTTCGCGTGCCGGCCCACGCAGGCGTCAGCCCTCGCCACGTTCGCCGTCGCTGCGCTGTGGGCCCTGACGCGCCAGAGCAACGCGCTGATGCTGGGGGTTGCCGCGGTGCTGCTCGTAGTCCTCGGCGCCGGCCGCACCGACCGCCGGCTTGCCTGGGGGCTCGCCGGGGGGCTCGTGGCCGTCGCCGCGATCGGTGGGCTGCTCGCCACCTCGAGCACCCAGATCCAGGAGTACAACACGGCCCAGATCCTCGTCCGCCGCGTGCTCCTGGACGAGGCTCGGAGCCGATGGTTTGTCGGCCACGGGATGCCGGGGAAGGGTCGCGCGCTCCTGGCGCCACCGTACGAGAACCGCTTCGGCGACCCGGCCGTCGAGCTGCAGGAGGATCCCCGGTTCGGCTCCTGGCTGCGCGCCGACGCCACGCCCACCTACCTCCGGTACCTGGTGACGCATCCCGGGTTCACGGTCACGACCCCGTTCTCCGACGACGGCGCGGTACGGGCCTTCGCCGTCGGCACGGACGGGTACGGCTCGGCGCGTGCGGTCGTGCCCCGGGCGGTGGTCACGGTGGCGTGGCCGATCGCCGGCGACGACCAGACCGTGCTCGGCACGCTCGTGGCCGGGATCCTGCTGGTGGGGGCGGTCGTCGCGGTCCGGTCACCGTCGCGTCGCCGGGCGTTCGCCGGGGCCGGGGGCGTCGTGCTCGTCGGCGCCGCCACCGTGGTGATGGTGACCCACAGCGCGGGCTGGGAGTACGAGCGGCTCCTCGTCCCCACCGGCGTCGCGGTGCGGATGGCCCTGCTGTGGCTGTTGGCCGCGCTGTGGGGCGACGTCAGCGTCGCGCCCGCCAGCGGCTGGCGAGCCGGCGCGCCTCGACGTCGAGATGGGAGCCGTAGCGCCGCAGCAGCGCCCCGAGCACCGCGCACCGCTCCCGATCCGGACGCCGGGGGCAGCCCCGGAGCTCCCGCAGCGGATCCCGGCTCCGGTCCACCCGGTACATCGTGAGCGGCGAGCCCCGCAGCGGCTCGAAGGCGCCCGACGCGAACGACGACTCGGCGAAGACGACCGACTCCGAGGCCACCCCGTTCGGAAAGGCGTCGGCGAGCCAGGAGTAGCCGAGGCCGCCACTCCTGGGCTCGAGCGCCACCAGGTCGATCGCGTCGTAGCGGTTGTGGAGGAACGCGAGCGCGAAGAGCTCGGGGTCGGGCTCGCGGGCAAGGCTCGTGAGGAGGTCGGCACGGTCGTCGAACCGGGCCAACGGGTGGCTGTAGTGCGCATTCGAGGCGTTGAAGACGTAGATCGGGAGGAACGCAGGGAGGTCGGCGTCGTCGGTCAGCACCACGGCGTCCCGGTACTTGCCGTCGGTGGCGCGTTCGAAGCCGTCGATCAGGGTCGTGGGGTACGTCGCCGCGCGCTGCTCGGTGAGGTAGGGCATCTCACGTACGGCGTCCTGGCCGAAGGCGGCGACCCCTGCGACGAGGCCGATGGTCACGACCACGACGATCGCAGTGCGGTCGATCCGGGCGTCGAGCCGACGGGCGCCGTCGCCGGTGGCCCACCGCCAGAGGTCGGCGGCTCCGAGGCCGGCACCGACCGCGAGCACGAACTCGATCAGGCCCTGGGTGCGCAGCGTGTCGAGCGGGTTGTCGGCGAGGATCCCGAGGTAGCCGATCACGTAGAGCGCGTACGCCGCCGCAAGCAGGCCGATCAGGTGCAGGGCCACGCGACGGCGGTGCGCCGTGGTGGCGAGCGTCACCAGGCCGGCGAGGAGCACGAAGCCCTTGAGGTCGAAGGTGAGGAACGGGAGCGGCAGCGACACCTCGTCGGCGGTGTAGTAGCGGTTCTGCATGGTGCGCGCGCCGGGCGTGCTCAGGACGCGCACGGCGAGGGGCAGCCAGTACGGCACGGTGACCGCCACCACGCCCCCCAGGACCATTGCGGTGTCGCGCCACGAAGGCGGTTCGGCGGCGCGTCCGTGCCGTCGGAAGGAGCGCCGGAGGGCGAGCAGCGCGACGAGCTGCACCATGCCGATGAGCAGCAGGTACCAGTACGTGAGCGCGACCGCAGCGCCGACCACGACGCCCACGGCGAGCGCCCGGGTGGACAGACGCCGATCGGGCGTGCGGCCCACCCCGAGGACGAAGTGCAGCCACCACGGTACGAACAGGGCGATCGCGAGCCAGAGGTGCGGGACGTACCAGTCCTGGAACACGAGGGAGGTGACCAGGATCACTGCGGCGGCCCGCCGGGCCCCGACGACCGGTCGCCACAGGAGCCAGCCGGCCGTCGGCACCACGAACGCGGTGGCGAGCACGCCGACCTTGAGCATCTGCCACGGGGGCGTGCCGAGCAGCGCGCCGACCCGCCCGAGGACCCAGAAGAAGCCCGGCGGGTAGAAGGAGGGCAGTCCCTTATAGGCGTAGTCGACGAGGCCCCAGCCGGAGCCGAACTTGGTGAGGTACGCCGTCCGGTAGCCCTGGTCGGCCGCGACGCCGAGCGGCCCGAAGTCGCTCCCGTTGAGGATGACCGCCGCGCCGCCGCAGAGGAACAGGCCGGTGAGCAGGGCCACGAGCAGGCCGGAGACGTGGGCGGAGAAGCGCCGGGCGACCACGAAGGCTCCGGCCCCGACGGCGAGGGCGAGCATGACCTGGGTGACCACCGCAACGGTCGGATCCCCCTCGACCGCGCGTGGCGCGAGCACCGTGACCGCCAGCGTGGTGGCGACGGCGCCGACGGCGAGGAGCCACGCGTCGGCGTGCGACGCGGGGTGCGCCCGGGGCTCGCGGGTGGCCATCGCCGCGCAGCCTAGAGAGCCGACCGCTCCCGGGTCGGGCGCGTCGGCCGAGGATGGGCCGTCCAGGGGCGCCGGTAGACTCCGCTCGGTATGGGTCTGTTCAACAAGGTGCTCCACGCGGGTGAGGGCCGCAAGCTCAAGGCGCTCCAGAGCCTCGTGCCGGCGATCACGGCCCTGGAGCCGGAGATGCAGCGACGCTCCGACGACGAGCTGCGCGCCCTGACCGCTGAGTTCCGGCGCCGGATCGACGCCGCCGGTGCCGACCCGGTCGCCGATCGGGAGGCGCGCGTCGACGCGCTCGACGACCTGATGCCCGAAGCGTTCGCCCTCGTGCGCGAAGCCGGCGTGCGCACGCTGGGCCAGCGACACTTCGACGTGCAGCTCATGGGGGGCGCGGCGCTGCACTTCGGCTGGGTCGCGGAGATGAAGACCGGTGAGGGCAAGACGCTGGTCGCGACCTTGCCGTCGTACCTCAACGCCCTGGCCGGCTACGGCGTCCACCTGGTTACCGTCAACGACTACCTGGCCAAGCGGGATGCGGACTGGATGGGCCGGCTGCACCGGTTCCTCGGGCTCGAAGTCGCCAAGGTCCTCCCCGAGATCGAGGACTGGAACGCCAAGCGTGACGCGTACGCGGCCGACATCACCTACGGCACGAACAACGAGTTCGGCTTCGACTACCTGCGCGACAACATGGCCGGGGCCCGGGACCAGCAAGTCCAGCGCGGGCACTTCTTCGCCATCGTCGACGAGGTCGACTCGATCCTCGTGGACGAGGCCCGGACGCCGCTGATCATCTCCGGGCGGGCCGACGACGCGGCCACGCTCTACGTGCAGTTCGCCGGCGTCGTCCAGGCGCTGGTCCGCGACCGCGACTACGAGATCGACGAGGCCAAGCGCACGATCGTGCCCACCGAGGAGGGCATCGCCCGGGTCGAGCAGGCCCTCGGTGTCGAGAACCTCTACGAGCACGTGAACCAGAACTACGTCCACCAGCTCCAGCAGGCGCTGCGGGCGAAGGAGCTCTACAAGCGCGACGTCGACTACGTGGTGCAGGGCGGCGAGGTGAGGATCGTCGATGAGTTCACCGGTCGGATCCTCGACGGCCGGCGCTGGAGCGAGGGCCTGCACCAGGCGGTCGAGGCCAAGGAGCGCGTGCACATCAAGGAGGAGAACCAGACCCTCGCCACGGTCACCCTCCAGAACTACTTCCGCATGTACGGCAAGCTCTCGGGCATGACGGGGACCGCGGCCACGGAGGCGGGCGAGTTCGCCCACACCTACGGGCTCGAGGTCGTCAGCATCCCCACGAACCGGTCGATGGTCCGCCTCGACAACCCCGACCTGATCTACAAGACCGAGGACGCGAAGTTCGAGGCCGCCGCCGACGACATCGCCGAACGATGCGAGCACGGCCAGCCCGTGCTCGTGGGCACCATCTCGGTCGAGAAGTCCGAGAAGCTCTCCCGGCTCCTCGACCGGCGCGGGATCACCCACTCGGTGCTCAACGCGAAGCAGCACGAGCGGGAGGCCCACATCGTGAGCCAGGCGGGCCGCCCGCACGCGGTCACCGTCGCCACCAACATGGCGGGCCGTGGCGTGGACATCCTGCTCGGCGGCAACCCCGAAGGTCTCGCCGAGCAGGAGATGCTCGCCGAGGGCCTGACGCCCGAGTCCGCACCGGAGCGGTTCGCGGC
>JBJSXO010000189.1:0-5851 GCA_046086425.1 Actinomycetota bacterium
GCGAGCATCTGCTGCTCGCCTCCCGAGAGGGTCCCGGCGTGCTGGTTCCGGCGTTCGGCCAGCACCGGGAACATCTCCAGCGCGCGCTCGAGCGCGACCTTGCGCTCGGTACGTGGGACCGAGAACCGCAGCTGCGCCCAGAGGTTGTCGCGTACCGAGAGGTGCGGGAAGATGTTGCGGTTCTCCGGGACGTAGGCGATGCCTTGCTTGCACGCGCGGTGCGCGGCGATCCCGGTGATGTCGGCCCCGTCGAAGGTGATCGTGCCGGCCCGGGGCTTCACGACGCCGGCGATCGCGCCGGCGAGCGAGGACTTGCCGGCGCCGTTGGCACCGAGGACCGCGGTCACCGACCCGCGCTGCACGCGCAACGACACCCCGAACAGCGCGCGGGCGGCACCGTACGCGACCTCGAGGTCGGCCACGTCGAGCAGCGCGTCGTCGCCCGGGGCCGGGTCCGAGGCGAACGCGCCGGTCCCGGTGATCCCCGTGGTCATGACCCCTCCTCTCCGGGTCCGCCCACCGGAGCGCCGAAGTAGGCGGCCTGCACCTCGGGGCTGCGCCGGATCTCGTCGGGGGTGCCTTCTACGAGCACCTTGCCGAAGTCGAGCACCGTGACCCGGTCGGAGAGGTCGAGCACGAACTCGACGTTGTGCTCCACGAGCACGAAGGCCGTGCCCCGCTCGGTGCGGACCCGGCGGAGCGCCTCGCCGAGCTGCTCGGTCTCGTGCCCGTCGAGACCCGACGACGGCTCGTCGAGCAGCATCACGGTCGGCTCGGCCGCCAGGGCACGGGCGACCTCGACCAGCCGGCCGGTGCCGAGCGGAACCGACACGGCCGGGCGGTCGGCGACTCCGGTGAGGCCGAGCAGCTCGAGGATGGCGTCGACGGTCTCGTCTTCGCCCTTCCCCGGCCGCTCGCCGAGCCCGCTGAGGTCGCGGAGAAAGCCGAGGATGCTCTGGCGGCCCTCGCGTACCCGTTGGGCGACCACGAGATGCTCGCGAACGGTGAGCTCGGTGAACAGCTCCATGCGCTGGAAGGAGCGCGAGAGCCCGAGCCGGGCGCGGGCCTGGGGGCTCTTGCCGGTGACGTCCGTCCCGTGCATCGTCACCCGGCCGGCCCGTGGCCGCACCAGTCCGGAGAGCACGCCGAACAGGGTCGTCTTGCCGGCGCCGTTGGGCCCGACGAGCCCGACCGTGGAGCCGCGTGGCACCGAGAGGTGCACGTCGTCGAGGGCGACCACGCCGCCGAAGCGCACGGTCACGCCCTCGGCACCGAGGAGCGGCACGTCGACGGCTTCGGGGGGAGAGACCGGGGCGTTCACGACGCCGCTCCGGCGCGATCGGCCACGAGCTCGGCTTCCTCTTCTTGGCGCTCGAGGTCCTCGAGACGGCGGAGCCGTTGGCGGTTCACCATGTCGTAGAGCACGCCGCGGGGCTCTCGGGCGAGCATGATCGCTCCGAGCCCGAACAGCATCGTGGGGACCTCCTTCACCGTCGTCTCCGAGAGCCCGACGGTCGTGGTCAGGTACGCACCGACGAGCGTGAGCACGACCACGCCGACGACTCCGACAACGCGCGCAGGGCCCTCGAGCGCTTCGACCCTGCGCAGGCGAAGGGCCACCCGCACGCCGATCACGAGGACGACGAGCACGAGCACGATGTGCACGGCGGTGTCGTCGCTGGTCTGGAGCCACATCCGGATGCTGAGCCAAGCGCCGACCAGGACGCAGAGGGCCATGAGCAGTGCGCCGAGTGGCTTCTTGTAGGCCTTCTGCATCCAGAACCGGGCGAAGAACCCGCCGGTCACGAAGAGCAGGGGCAAGATGAGCAGCACCGCCAGCTTCAGCGGCGAGATGGCCACGATCAGACCCGCGAGCAGCGCCCCTACCGTCGTGCGGACGCCCCAGGTCACGATGATCGCGAGCCATACGGCGCCGATCAGCACCTCGAAGGACCGGGGGTTCACGGTCCCGACCGTCGACCCGTAGAGCGCCCCGCCGAGGCCGGCCACGAAGGCGCTCACCGTGAACAGCAGCATCTTGGCCCGCACCACGCTGATGCCGGTTGTCGCCGCGGCCTGCTCGCTCGAGCGGATCGCGGCGAAGACGAGCCCGGCCGTGGCCCGCTTCACGTTGACGACGAGCAGCGCACACACGAGGAACACCGCGACGACGATGAAGTACATGGGAGTTCGGTCGTCGATGGTGAGGCCGAACGGTCGAGCCAGGATCCGGCCCGCACCGAAGTTCTCGAACTCGGTCCGGCGGAACACGAACTCCTGGACCAGCAGCGCGAAGCCCACGGTGAGCAGCGCGAGGTACAGATCGCCGATGCGGAGGCTCGGGAGCGCGATGGCGAGCCCGAACGGCACCGCGATGACGGCACCGATCAGGATCGCGAGCCACACCGGTACGCCCAGGGCGAGTACGTCGGCCGGGTCGGCCAGGCGCGCGGCGGCGAAGCCCCCGATACCCGCGAGGGTGATCTGCGCGAGCGAGATGAGACCACCTTCACCGGTGACGAGGGTGAAGGACAGGAAGATGATCGAGAGCGCGACACCCACCGTGAAGACGTTGACCCAGTAGCCCTCGAAGACGACCGGCACCGCGGCGAGCAGCGCGACGAGGGCGAGGGGACCGGCGAGGCGGCGCCAGCCGCGGCTCGGTGGGAGGGGCGGCGCGTCACCGTGGACACCGCCGGCGGCGCGCGCGTCGACGGAGAACGCTTCCCGGCGCAGGCCACCCGAGGTGAAGCTGTACGCGATGAGGAAGGCCACCATCACCACGAACGGGATGCTGGCCGAGACGCCGACCGAGAAGAACCCCGAGTCCGGCTGGTACTTCACCCAGAGCTGCTGCAGGATTCCCACGCCGATCGCGCCCACGAAGGTGAGCGGCAGGCTGGTCATCCGCCCGATCACCACGGCGACGAACGACACCACCAGCAGCAGGGTGAACTGGTAGTCCTGCAGGCCCACGATCGGGACGAAGAGCACCCCGGCGAAGCCGGCGAGCATGGTGCCGATCATCCACGAGAGCGACGTGACCCGCTCGGTGCTGATGCCGGCCAGCGTCGCGTTCCGGGGGTGGTCGACCGCGGCCCGGGTCGCCAGCCCGACCGGCGTGAAGCGCAGGAAGATGGTGGTGGCCAGGGCGATCACGGCGGCGCTGACGAGGACCACGAACTCGTTGGTGTTCAGCCAGGTGCCGAACACCGAGACGAAACGGAGGTTGACCGGGCTTTTCACCAAGCCGTCGGGGTCCACGATCTCCGTGTCGTTGATGAAGGTGAAGACGATCTTGGTCAACGCCGGGAGCGCGACCCAGAGGCCAACGGTCGAGACGAGGCGAACCGTCGGCGTCGCGTTGGTGAGCCGCGTGAACAGCGCCGCGTTGAGCGCCAGCCCGAGCAGCGGGGCGACCACGACGATGGCGACCACGGCGGCGATCGGAATGGGTAGTCGGGGTCCGTGCTGGTACTCGTGGATCCAGTAGTAGAAGACGGCGATACACCACGCGACGACGCCATGGGCGAAGTTGAAGACCCTCGACGACGTGTAGGTGAGCACGAGGCCGAGCGCCGAGATGGCGTAGATGCAGCCAGCCACCAGACCGGCGATCACGTACGGGGCCACTGCTTCCTCCGGGTGTGGGCTGGGGGCCGGTCGCTTCCCGACCGTCCCCCAGCGCGTGCGACTCCGTGTGCGGGGGCTAGCCCGCGGCGGTCGTCGGTGGAGTGGTGGTGGCGGTCGTCACCAGCTTGTTGTTGCGGACGTCCTGGCCGCAGACGGCCTTGCTGTCGAACAGGGGCGTGAACTGCGTGCCCTTCTGCTGGACGTAGTAGGCGCACTGGATGGGCCGGTTGAACGCCGCCTGGAAGTCGACCGGCTCGAACCAGCCGTCGGCCGTGTAGCCCTTCTCGAGCCGGAGGTTGTTGATGAAGCCCTTCCACGTCGGACAGGCCTCGCCGGCCGCCTTGATGCCTTCGATCATCGCGTTGCCGGCGAGCCAGCCCAGGGCCGAGCCCTGGTCGATCGGCGCGTCCGGTGCGTACTTGGCCATGGCCGCCTTGAACGCGGCCATGCCCTCGGGAGCCGGTGTGGTCTCGAGGGGCTTGAACTCCAGGCCGAAGATGTGGTTCTCGTACGCGGAGACCCCGAGGACACGCGGGCTGTAACCCGACGGCGACATCGTCTGGGCGGTCACCCCGGCCTGCTTCAGTGCGCCGAGGAAGCCGAAGAGGTCGATCCCGACGAGCGGCGCGTAGACGAAGTCGGCGCCCGAGCTCTTGATCTGGTCGACGTAGCTGCCCCACTGGGTGTTGCCGGGCGGGACGTCGCTGTTCTTGTAGACGACGGTGAGGCCGTCCTTCTTGTGGAAGCGCTTGATCGAGTCGTTCACCTGCTCGAGGAAGATCGCCGAGTTGCCGGTGTTGCCGCCGATCAGGGCGATCTTCTTGCCCCCCACCTTGGCGATCGCGTCGGCCGTCCGACTGTTGTAGTTCGTGGCGAGGTCGGACGCATTGCCGTTCTGCAGGCCGAAGAAGTTCGGGTACTTGCCGTAGACGTCGAGGCCGAGCTGCCAGCCCACGGCCGGGATGCCCTTCTGGTTCAGGTACGGCGCACTTGCCGCGCCCACGGCGCTCATCGGCATGACCGCGAACACCTTCGCCTGCTCGACGAGGTTCTGCGCGGCGGAGAGGTTCTGCGCCGTGTCGCCCTTGTCGTCGAGCGCGACGATGGTGAGCTTGCGCCCCACTTCGTCGTCGGCGTTGGCGACGTCGAAGCGCACCTCGGCGCCCTTGATGATGTTCGGGAAGAAGCCCGAGCCCGAGCTCGGCCCGGTCATCGGAGCGATCGACCCGATCTTGATCTCGGAGTCGGTGACGCCCTGGATGTCCGGGCAGTTCTTCGGGGTCTTGACCTTCTTGACGTTCTTGACCTTGGGGTCGATCTGCTGGGCCGACGCCGGCCCGACCCCTGTGCCGACCGCGACGACGCTCACGGCGAGCGTGGCCACAGCAATGCGGATGCTCCGACGAAGCCTCATGGTCCCCCCTCGAGACGCCCCGGTCCGGGGCCGCCGGTGGTCACCGGCACCAGGTTTGATAATCGAACCGGGACCCTGACGCAAGCGTCACCGTGGGCCGTGCGTGCGCCTCCCACGGGCGCGCCCGGGCCATTCGGCCCCCTATCGCCACCGATTGGCAGTCGACAATCCTTGTCGTTAATATCTTCCTCGTGACTCCCGTCGACGCACTCACGGCCCGGTTCCGGGCCCACGGTCTCCGGGTGACCCCCCAGCGCCAGGCCATCTTCCGGCTGCTGGAGGGGAACGAGGCGCACCCGACGGTCGAGGGGTTGTTCGAGGCGGCCCGGGCCGAGATGCCGACGATCTCGCTCAAGACCGTGTACCAGACGGTGCACGAGCTCGAGGACCTCGGTGAGGTGCACCTCCTCCACGTCGGCACCGGCAGCCTGCGGGTCGATCCCAACGTCGAGCACCCGCACCAGCACGTGATCTGCACCCGCTGCGGGAGCGTCCGGGACGTGCTCGTGGACGTCGCCGACCTCCGGCTCCCGGCGCAGGCGCGAGACGGGTTCGACGTCGCCGACGTGGAGGTCCACTTCCGGGGCGTATGCCGGGACTGCGCCGACGCCGCAGACTGAGCACGACCCCGAACCCGAGATCGCACCACCCGAGATCCCAAACCAACCAGACATCACGACAAGGAGCACCGAATGCCCGCACTCAAGGGGAGCAAGACCGAGGCCAACCTCAAGGAGGCCTTCGCCGGCGAGAGCCAGGCCAACCGCCGGTACCTGTACTTCGCGCAGAAGGCGGACGTCGAGG
>JBJSXO010000190.1:0-3345 GCA_046086425.1 Actinomycetota bacterium
TCACGGCGAGGGCGGCCTCCACGAGGTGGCGCACCGCGGCCGGCGCCGCGCGCGTCCCGAGGCCCAGGACGGCGTGCACGCGCCCGGGCAGGGCCCTGGCCAGTGCCGCCGCGACGGTCAGGAGCGTGGAGGCGAGCAGCCAGGCGGCGACCCCGGCGGCGAGGAGCCGCCCGGCCACGAGGGTTGCGGTGTCGGGATCGGTCCTGCGCAGCCACCCGAGGGGGTCACCCCAGTCGACCGGGGCGGGCACGGGAACCCACCACCAGACGGCGGCGAGGGCGGCGGCCTCGAGCAGGACCACGGCGAGGAGGGCGAGGCGCACGCGCACGGCGCCGTGGACACCGGGGTCCCCGCCCGTGACCCCGCCCGCGGGCCGGGGGTTCCCCCGGCGCGCCCCGGACGGTGGTACGCTCCCCCCGCTGCAGCGGCATCGTCGGAAGGACACGCGTGGAAGCGCTCGCGACGGACATCCTGATCATCTTCAAGCGTGAGAGCGTGAACGGTTGGGAGTTCCTGTTCCGGTGGGCCCACGTGGTCGTGGGCATTGCGTGGATCGGCCTCCTCTACTACTTCAACTTCGTGCAGACCCCGGCGTTCGCCGAACTCGACGCAGGGGCCCGGAACCAGGCCACCGACAAGCTCGCGTCGCGGGCGCTGTGGTGGCTCCGCTGGGCCGCGGTGGCGACGCTGGTCTTCGGCCTGCTCATCCTGCTTGCGCAAAAGGACGGCGGAGGAGGCTCACTGCTCTTCAGCGGCGACTACTGGAAGACCTACGCCGGCATCAGCATCGCCGCCGGCATCCTGCTCGGCCTCACGATGTTCGCCAACGTCTGGCTGGTGATCTGGCCGAACCAGAAGAAGGTCATCGCCAACGCCCGCAACGTCCTCGCCGGTGGCGACGCGGACCCGGCGGCCGCCGCGGCCGGCCGGCGTGCGCTCATGGCGTCGCGGCAGAACGCGATCTTCTCCTTCACGATGCTGTTCTTCATGGTCGGAACCAGCCACTTCTTCGGTCAGTGGGCGATCCCCGAGGCGTCGGGGAGCGACCGGGCCATCTTCTGGGCGGTGACGATCATCCTCTGGCTGGTCCTCGAGCTCAACGCCCTGGGCGTGCTCGGCGGCACCGCCCCCGGCGGCCCCCGAGTCATCTACGACACCCACAAGGCCGCGATCATCACGGGTCTGGTGCTCGTGGTGGTGTGGTACGTGATCTGGATCGTGGCGTTCGGCACTCCGTAGCCGCACCACCGACCGCTCGGCCGACAGGTCGAACGACCTGCGCCCCGCTCGACGGCGGGGCGCACGGTCGCGTACGGGGCCGGAACCGGGCGCTAGAGACCGAGGAGCCGGGCGATGCGCTCGCGGTGCTCGGCGGCGTTGCCGAACAGCGCAGAGGTGGACTTGGCCCGACGCACGTAGAGGTGCATGTCGTGCTCCCAGGTCCAGCCGATGCCGCCGTGGAGCTGGATGCCTTCCTTGCTCATCATCCGCTCGCAGTCGGCTGCAGCGACTTTGGCCGCCGACGACGCGATCGCGCGACGGCCGTCGTCCTCGGCGATCGCGAGCGCCGCGAAGTAGGCCGACGCCCGGGCCTTCTCGAGTGCGACGATCATGTCGGCGAACTTGTGCTTGAGCGCCTGGAAGCTGCCGATGACGACGCCGAACTGCTCCCGCTGCTTTGCGTAGTCGAGCGTCATGTCGAAGATCGCCTGGCACACCCCTACGGACTCGGCAGCGGTGGCGGTGACCGCCTCCTGGACGACTCGCTCGACGCCGATGGTGGTGATGGTGCCCGGGGTGCCGAGCACGCGGTCGCCGGGGATGTCGACGCCGTCGAGGATCACCCGGGCCAGGCCGCGGGACGCGTCGAACGGCGTGATGGCCTCGATGCGCGCGTCGGCGGTGGGCACGACGCACGCCGCGAGGGCGTCGTCGGCGTCGGAGCCGGCCAGCCGGGCAATCACCACCAGCTCGGTGACCGCGGCGCCCTCGAGGACGAACTCCTTCACACCGTCGAGCCGCACGCCATCGGCGGTCTCGGTGGCCGTCGTGGTCATCCCGGCCAGGCCGATGCCGTGGCCGGGATCGTGGAGGGCAAGGCTCCCGGTGAGGGTGCCGTCGGCGACGGCCGGGAGGAAGCGCGCCTGCTGGGCGGCGGTCCCGAGCTCGCGGAGGGCGGGGAGGAACTGGGCGGTGGTGGGAAGGAACGGGCCGGGGGCCACCGCACGCCCGAGCTCCTCGGCGACGATGGCGAGCTCGACGGCGCCGAGGCCCAGGCCGCCGAACTCCTCGGGCACGGTCAGCGCAGGCCAGCCCAGCTCCACCATCTGGTGCCACAGGGGCTCGACCGACGCGCCGGTCTCCACCACGGCGCGCACCAGGCTGATCGGGCACTCGCCGGCGAGCATCGAGCGCACGCCGTCGCGCAGCTCCTCTTGGTCCTCGGAGAAGTCCAGTTCCATCGGGCGGGACCCTACCTGACGCGAACGTCAGGAGTCGGAGCCGGCCAGCCGCCCGAGCGCCCGCCGGTCCACCTTCTCGGCCGCGGTGAGCGGCAACGCGTCGAGGAGCACGAGCGCCTCGGGCAGCTTGTGCTTCGCGAGGTGCCCGGAGGCGTGCGCGCGGAGCGCGTCGAGGGTCGGCGGGTCGTCGGGGTCGCGGGCCACGACGCAGGCCACCCCGATCTCGCCCATGACCTCGTCGGGTCGCGTGGCCACCGCCACCGCAGCCACCCCGGGGGCGTTCGAGAGCACCGCCTCCACCTCGACCGGGTAGACGTTGTACCCGCCGCGGACGTACATCTCCTTGTGCCGGCCGACGAGGTGCAGCCGGCCCCGATCGTCGAGCCAGCCCAGGTCGCCGGTGCGGACGTGGCCGGCCGCGGTGAACGCGGCCCGGGTGCCCTCGGGGTCGTGCCAGTACCCGGTCATGGTGGCGGGGGAGCGCAGGCACACGGCGCCCACCTCGCCGTCGCGCACGGGCCGGTCGTCGTCGTCGAGGAGGGCCAGCTCGACCCCGGGCAGCGGCCGCCCGACGCTCACCACCGCGTCCTCCTCGGGGTCGTCGAGCGCCGTGCCGAGCCCGATCCCGGCCTCGGTGCACGAGTACCGCGTGGCCAGCGGCGCGCCGAACCGCGCCCGTGCTTCCTCGGCGAGCCCGGGGGTGATGGGCGCGCCGCCGACGACGACGGACCGCACCGACGACAGGTCGAAGGTGGCGAACTCCGGGTCCCGCAGCATCAGCGCGAGCTGGGTGGGGACGCCACCGACCGAGGTCATGCGCTCACGGGCGACCAGCTCGAGGGTGGCGCGGGGTGACCACCGTGCCATCATGAACGCCGTGCCC
>JBJSXO010000191.1:0-3898 GCA_046086425.1 Actinomycetota bacterium
GCGAAGTACTCCGCCTGGCTCGACCAGTCGAACGGCACCCCGGCCTCGAGCGCCGCACGGGGGATCTGCTCGACCGTGCTCAGGGCGTCGATGACGTAGTCGCGGGCCACGGGATCCGGCAGCGGCGCAAGCGTGTACCCGCAGTTCCCGGTGACCACCGTGGTCACGCCGTAGGAGGAGGACGGGGTGACGTCGGCGTCCCAGAACAGGTTGGCGTCGAGGTGGGTGTGGGGATCGATGAACCCGGGCGCCAGGACGCGGTCGTGTCCGTCGAGCTCCTCGGCTCCGCGACCGATGGTCCCGCCGACGGCCGTGATCCGGTTGCCGTCGACCGCCACGTCGGCCTGGCGCGCCGATGCGCCGGTGCCGTCGACGACCACCGCACCGCGAACGACGAGATCGTGTGCTGCTGTGCCCACCCGGCCCTCCTGGGAACGATCCGCCATCATGGCATCGGGCCGGGCCGGACGCCCCTGCGCTCGCAACGACCGTACGCCCGGGCGCTCGTTGCCCCTCGGTGCCGATGGGGCAGTCCTCGCGTCCCGGGTCGACGCCCGTCGTGGCGACCGGGACTCCGCCGTGCCCCTCACGAGCACGGTCCGCCGGGTCGTCCACGCGTGGTGCCTCGCCGTCCACCGGCGCACCCCCGTCCGACCCGCTGGCCGGTCTGGGGTTCAGGCGCCGATCGGGTACTCGGGGTCGCCCCGCCGCAAGATGACGTCGGCCCGGGCCTGGACCAGCTCCTCGAACCGGCCCTCCTCGACCATCCAGAAGCGGTTGGCCTTGAGGCCGTCCACCACGGTGTCGGCGACCTCGGAGAGCGGCGTGAACTGCACGGGGTCGCCCGCCTTCTCCTTCATGTCGATCCACATCTGCATCTTCGACGTGGTGTCGACCGGCACGGTGGGCGCGTACTCCGGGGGCCGCTCCCGGGGCGTCCAGATGCCGGTGTTGAGGATCCCCTCGGTCTTGCCCGACGGAAACAGCACCGACACCCCGATATTCGAGCCGACCTCGCGCAGCTGACCGAACAGGCACTCCGAGATCGTCACGACCGCGGCCTTGCAGGTCGCGTAGGTGGGCGCCGAGTACACGGGGGCGAACCCGCCGTTGTGCGAGGAGGTGTTGACGATGTGCCCGTCGTCGTTGTGCTCGAGCATCCACGGGACGAACGCGTTGATGCCGTTGATCACGCCGTACACGTGCACGCTGAACGCGTACCGCCAGTCGTTGATCTCGTGCTCCCACAGACGGCCGTGGGCCCCCGACGCCACGCCGGCGTTGTTGCACAGGACGTCGACGCCGCCGAAGTGCTCGACGGTCGCGTCGCGCAGCGCCTCGACCGAGTCGAGCTTCGAGACGTCGGTGAGGACGCCGATCACGTCGGCACCCTGCGCGCGTAGCTCGGCGACCGCGGCGTCGAGCGAGGGCGCGAACACGTCGGAGAGCACGATCCGCATGCCCTCGCTCGCGAAGGCCTCACCCATCGCTTTGCCGATGCCGCCCCCACCCCCGGTGATGACGGCCACCTTGCCCGAGAGGTCTCTCACGCGCGGTCGACCGCCTTGGGGTCGGGAACGCCCACGGGCATGCCCTCGTGGTACTCGATCAGCTCGAGCAGGTAGCCGTCGGGGTCCTTCACGAACGCCACGGTCACCGGCCAGCGGTCGAGGAGGGTGGGCTCCATGTCGACTGCGCACCCGTAGGCGACGGCCTTGTCGAACAGCGCCTGCACGTCGCTGGTGTTGACGTAGATCTTCCACATGGACGTGCCCATGTCGATCGGGCCCTCACGTTCGAGCCATTGGGCGAGCTGGATGCGTGAGCCGCCTTCGGGGGCCTGGTGCACTGCTTCGAGCACGCCGGGGATCTCGGTCCGGCTCTGGAGCGGGATCCCCATGACGTTCTCCCAGAAGTCGATGGAGCGCTCGATGTCGGTGACGTTGAAGCAGATCTGTCCGATGATCTGGGCCATTGCGGGTCCCCCTCGTGGATCGCCGCCGTGGTGGGGCGCGGCGGGACACTAACCGCGACCAAGGACGCCCCGGCGGGTGATCAGCGCTTCGAGGCCCGCAGACCGTCGGCCTCGGCGGCCGCCGCGTCCCGGTAGCAGCGGTCGGGGACGGTCCGGTCGTACATCTGCCCGCCGGGGACGTGGAAGATCCCGCTCCCGAGCTTCGCCTTCACGGGGTGCGTGACCGGGCAGGCCCCGGCCTCGGGGGCGACCCACCCGACCGCGGCGCCGGGCGCCGGGCCCGTCTGCGTGCCGGTCTCGTGGGGGACGGGCTTGGGCGGGGACGGGAACGGCTGGGGCGTCCACTCGAGCGAGCCGGACCGGCTGCGCTCGTCCACGACCTTCCAGAGTGCGTAGCCCGCTCCCGCCACCAGTCCGGCCCCGAGGATTCGCTTGGTCCACCTCCACATGGGTCCATGGTGGCAGACGCGTGCCGCACGACGGCGGTGCGACCCCGGTGCGACCCCGGTTCGCCGACGCGCCGACGATGTTTGGCGACCCGCCGTCCCCCGGGTACGATGGTGGGTCCATGAACGAGATCGAGCGACCCTCCGTCCGGTCCGGCCTCCTCCTTACCTAGCGCGAGCACCTACCGGTGCTCGCGATCGCCTCCTCGGCCTCCCGGCCGGGGAGGTTTTTCGTTGTCCACCCGTCGAGCACGATCGAGAGCGTGAGCCATGAACCAGGTCCTGATCTTCGACACCACCCTGCGGGACGGCGAGCAGTCGCCCGGCATCTCCCTGGACGTGGGGGAGAAGCTCGAGATCGCCGAGCAACTGGCGCGTCTGGGGGTCGACGTCATCGAGGCCGGGTTCCCCATCGCGAGCCAGGGTGACTTCGACGCGGTCGAGGCCATCGCCAAGGCGGTGCAGGGCCCGGTCATCGCCGGGCTGTCGCGGACCGGCTTCAAGGACGTCGACCGGGCCTGGGAGGCGGTGCGGCACGCGGCCCGACCCCGGATCCACGTGTTCATCGCCACCTCACCCATCCACATGAAGAAGAAGCTGCGGATGACCGAGGACCAGGTGAAGGCGGAGGCGGCAGCCGGCGTGGGCCGGGCTGCGGGGTATACCGCCGACGTCGAGTTCTCGCCCGAGGACGGCAGCCGCTCCGACGTGGAGTTCATGTGCGAGGTGCTGCAGATCGCCGTGGACAACGGCGCCACGACGCTCAACATCCCCGACACCGTCGGCTTCGGTGTGCCGGAGGAGTACGCGAGGCTCATCGCCTACGTCCTCGACCACGTGACCGGTGACTACGTCGTCTCGACCCACTGTCACGACGACCTCGGCCTGGCGGTGGCGAACTCGCTGGCCGGCGTCACTGCCGGTGCGCGTCAGGTGGAGTGCTCGGTCAACGGGCTCGGTGAGCGGGCCGGCAACGCTGCGCTCGAGGAGATCGTGATGGCGATCCGCACCCGGGGTGACTACTTCGACGGGATCGGGGTCAATGTCCGTACCGAGGAGCTGGCCCGCACGTCGCGTCTGGTGTCGCGGCTCACCGGCTACAGCGTGCAACACAACAAGGCGGTGGTCGGGCGCAACGCGTTCGCCCACGAGTCGGGGATCCACCAGCACGGGGTGCTCGAGGACCGCGAGACCTACGAGATCATCGACGCCGCGGCGGTGGGGCAGGAGGCGGCCCAGATCGTGCTCGGCAAGCACTCGGGGCGCCACGCGTTCGCCGACACGCTCGAGAAGATGGGTCTGCGCCTGCAGGGCGACGCGCTCAACCAGGCGTTCGCCCGGTTCAAAGAGCTCGCCGACCGCAAGGCCGAGATCACCCCGGCCGACTTGGAGGCCCTCGCCCTGGAAGCCGGGGCCCGCCATGCCCCCGACCGCTGGCAGTTCCTCGAGTGCACAGTCACCACCACCCCGGCCGGTG
>JBJSXO010000192.1:0-9240 GCA_046086425.1 Actinomycetota bacterium
GGACGACGAGTTGTTCCGGCGCGCCACAGCGGAGTTGACCCTCGAGCACAGCACGCTCGTGGCCTTCGGCTCGACCCGGCGGGTGAAAGGCAAGGTCGACAGCGACGAGACGCTGCGCCACCTCGTCGACGCCGCCACGCCGGTGGTCTGCATCGTCGGCAAGTGCTGGGACTACCACGTGACCGAGGCGCTCGGGACGACCCTCGACGAGGGCGTCGCGATGGTCGCCGACTCCGTCGAGTTCCTCGCTGCGTCCGGCCGCGAGGTGTTCTTCGACGCGGAGCACTTCTTCGACGGCTACAAGCGCACCCCCGAGTTCAGTCTGCGCGTGCTCGAGGCGGCGGCCCAGCGGGGTGCGACCCGCCTCGTGCTGTGCGACACCAACGGGGGATCGCTGCCCCACGAGGTCCAGCGGATCGTCGGCGAGGTCTTCGACTACTTCGGGTCCGACGTCGGGATCGCCGTGCACCTCCACGACGACGCCGGCACCGGCGTGGCCAACGCGCTCGCAGGCGTGCTCGGCGGGGCGATGCAGGTGCAGGGCACGATCAACGGCTACGGCGAGCGCACCGGGAACTGCAACCTCACCACGATCATCCCGAACCTGACGCTGAAGATGGGGATCGACACCATCCCGGCCGACCGGCTCGACCGGCTCGCCCCGGTCGCGCACCACGTCGCCGAGCTCGTCAACATGGCCCTCAATCCCCAGGCCCCCTACGTCGGCGAGTCGGCGTTCGCCCACAAGGCGGGGCTCCACGTCAGCGCGATCGCCAAGCGGCCCGACGCCTACGAGCACGTGCCGCCGGCGTCGGTCGGCAACGGCACCCGCTTCCTCGTCTCGGAGCTGGCGGGCAAGTCGACGATCCTCCTCAAGGCCAAGGAGCTCGGCATCGAGCTCGACGGTCCGCAGGTCAACGCAGTGGTCGACACGCTCAAGGCCAAGGAGCACGAGGGCTACCACTTCGAGGTAGCCGACGCGTCACTCGAGCTGCTCATGCGCCGGGCCACCGGGTGGGCCCAGCCCTGGTTCACGGTCGAGTCCTTCCGTGTGATCACCGACGACTTCGACGGCGAGACGATGGCGAGCGGAGTCTCCACGGAGGCGACCATCAAGGTGCACGTGGACGGGGAGCGCCACGTAGCCACCGCCGAGGGCAACGGCCCGGTCAACGCGCTCGACGGCGCGCTGCGCCAGGCCCTCGGCGGCCGCTTCCCTGCGCTCGAGGGCGTGCACCTCACCGACTACAAGGTGCGGGTGCTCGACACTGCGCGTGGGACCGGGGCGGTCACCCGGGTCCTCATCGACTCCACGAACGGCGACCGCACGTGGACGACGATCGGGGTGAGCGAGAACATCATCGAGGCCTCGTGGCAGGCGATGTACGACTCGATGGTCTACGGCCTGCTCCTGGCGTCGGGTGATCCGGCGGCCGGGTCCGCGTCGGCCGGCCCGGACGACGAGAAGGAGTGACGATGCCCACCGACCCGTTCGTGAACGCCAGCACCCAGGCCCAGCCCCGCAACGAGCCGACCCTCGCGCCCGGAGTGGTCCTGCCCCCGGCCCGGTCCTGGCGGGCCGAGCGTCCGGGCGACCTGCCCGACGGCGTCCAGCCCCAGGGCGCGCTGTTCGGGACCCCGGGGCCCAACGTGGGCTACGCGCTGCGCCTGGTGCACCGGGCCAGCGGCGACTTCCAGCTCGCGCCCGGGGAGGATCGCCACGACGCCGAGGCGGTCGTGGCCGCGGTGGCGATGAAGCGGGCGTCTTCGTACGGTCGGGGCCCGACCCTGGCCGACGTGGACCGGGCGGCCCGCCTCCTCGGGTACCGCGGCGGGGCCGACGCCGAGACCGTCGCCCGGCGGGTGGACGCGGTGCAGGGCGCGCACCACGAGTACGCGCGCTGCCGCGCGGTCGCCGACCAGGTCGACCTCGCCCGCCTCCGCGGCTGACTGCGCCCCGGGAGCCACCGGCCCGCGTATCGCCATGGTGGGGATCCGGTCGGGGATGCTCGCTACGCTCCGGGGCTGATGTCGACCTTCGTCCTGTCCCCCGAGCACGTCGAGCTGCGTGCCGCGCTGCGGCGCTTCGCCGAGGAGGGGATCGCGCCGAACGCAGCGGCGGCCGACGCCACCGGCGAGTACCCGTGGGCGTCGTTCGCGGCGTATCGCGACTCCGGGTTCATCCGGCTGCCGTACCCGGAGGAGTACGGCGGCGACGGCGGGGACCTGATCGCCTACGCCATCCTGGTCGAGGAGGTGGCCCGCGTCTGCGGGTCGTCCTCCCTGTTCGTGATGATCCCGCGGCTCGCGATCGAGGCGATCCTCATGTTCGGCAACGAGGAGATCAAGCAGCGGATCATCCCGAAGCTCGTCACCGGTGAATGGCAGGGCAGCTACTGCCTCTCGGAGTCGGGCGCCGGGAGCGACGTCGGTTCGATGCGCACCCGGGCTGTGCGCGACGGCGACGACTACGTCCTGACCGGCTCGAAGTCGTGGATCACGAACGCGGGGATCTCCGACTTCTACACGGTGTTCGCGAAGACCAACCCCGATGCCGGCACGCGCGGGATCAGCGCATTCGTGGTCGAAGCCGACCGCCCCGGGTTCTCGGTGGCCAAGCTCGAGTCGAAGATGGGTATGCGGGGCTCGCCCACCGGGGAGATCCGCTTCGACGAGGTGCGGATCCCGGCGGAGAACCTGATCGGCGAAGAGAACCGGGGCTTTCAGTACGCGATGGCCGCACTCGACGGGTCGCGTCCGTTGGTGGGTGCGCAGGCCGTGGGCATCGCCCAGGGCGCACTCGACGCCGCCACCCGCTACGTCACCGAGCGCCAGCAGTTCGGCCAGCCGGTCGCGGAGTTCCAGGGCGTCCAGTTCATGCTCGCCGACATGGCGACCCGCGTGGAGGCCGCGCGGCTCCTCGTCTACAGCGCCTGCACCCGGCTCGACGCCGGCATGGAGGGCACCTCGAAAGCTGCGGCGATGGCCAAGCTCTTCGCCAGCGACACCGCCATGTCCGTGACCACGGACGCGGTGCAGCTCTTCGGGGGTGCCGGTTACACGGCGGACTTCCCGGTGGAGCGCATGATGCGCGACGCGAAGGTGACCCAGATCTACGAGGGCACCAACCAGATCCAGCGCGTGGTGATCGGTCGCCGCCTGCTCGACGACCTGAGTCCCACGGCCTGAACCCCGGACTCGACGGCCGCACTCGACGACCGGGCGCGCCGCTCACGACCGCCCACTTCGTAGACTGACCGGCTCATGACTGGCCCCCGCGTCCGCTTCTCGCCCGCGCCCACCGGCTCCCTCCACGTCGGATCGGCCCGCACGGCGCTGTTCAACTGGCTGTTCGCCCGGCACCACGGCGGCACGTTCTGCCTGCGCATCGAAGACACCGACCGAGCCCGCTCGCGCGAGGAATGGGTGGTGGGGATCCAGGAGACGCTGCGCTGGCTCGGGCTCGAGTGGGACGAGGGGCCGGTGCTGCAGAGCGCGCGCGTCCAGGAGTACCTCGCCGCCGCCGACGAGCTCCAGGCGTCGGGCCATGCCTACGAGTGCTTCTGCACCGAGGACGAGGTGAAGGCCCGCAACGACGCCGCCCTCGCCGCCGGGCGCCCGCCGGGCTACGACGGCCACTGCCGTGACCTCTCGCCGGCGCAGCGGGCGAGCCTCGCCGCCGAGGGCCGGCCTCGGTCGGTCCGGTTCCGCACGCCCGACGACGGCATCAGCCACTTCGTCGACGCCGTACGCGGCGAGGTGCGGGTGGAGTGGTCCCACATCCCCGACTTCGTGATCGTGCGCTCCGACGGCAACCCGATCTTCTTCCTCGCCAACGCGGTGGACGACATCGCGATGCAGATCAGCCACGTGATCCGGGGTGAGGACCTCCTCGACTCCACCCACCGCGTCCTCGCGTTGCGAGAGGCCCTCGGCGTCTCCGAGCGCCCCGTCTACGCGCACCTGCCGCTCATCCTCGGCACCGACCGGGCCAAGCTGTCGAAGCGCCACGGTGCCGTCGCCCTCGAGGACTTCCGGGATGCGGGGTATCTCCCCGAGGCGCTGGTCAACTACCTCGCGCTGCTCGGATGGGCGCCGGTCGACGGCCGTGAGGTGATGGACGCCGACGAGATCGTGGCCGCATTCGAACTCGACCGGGTGACCCACGCCGCCGCCGCGTTCGACCACGCCAAGCTCGACTGGATGAACGGCGAGTGGATCCGACGCATCACCCTCCCCGAGCTCGAAGCCCGCGCGCTGCCGCTCGCCCGCGCCCGGATCGGGGATGTGCTCGACGTCGACCTGCTGCGGGAAGCGCTGCGCCTGGGCCAGGAGCGGGCCGTGACCGTGGGTGACCTCGTCCGGCAGTCCGACTTCCTGTTCGTGGAGGACGACGACTTCACGATCGCGCCGGAGTCGTGGGCGCGCCTCGAGCAGACCGAGCGGGTCGGTGAGGTGCTCGACGCCGTCCTCGAGCACCTCGAGACCGCCGAGTGGACCGCCGACGGGGTCGACCCGCGCGCGGTGATCGAGCGTCTCGGGATCAAGCCGCGCAAGGCGATGCCCGCGCTCTACGCGGCAGTCGAGGGGCGTCACGCCGGGCTCCCGCTCTTCGATTCGATCGTCCTCCTCGGCCGTGACCGCGTGCGGGCCCGGCTCCGTGGCGCCCGGACGCGACTGGCCGGATGACCGGCGCAGCGTCCGCCGGCTCGGCCCGTGTGGGACCGGGGCCGGGGCATCGCCTATCCTGAGTAGGCCCTTCGGGGGTGGTGTAATCGGCAACACAACAGGTTCTGGCCCTGTCATTGGGGGTTCGAGTCCTCCCCCCCGAGCCAGCCGGTACCCAACCCGGCACCCCGGCCCCGTCGTCTAGTGGCCTAGGACGCCGCCCTCTCAAGGCGGTAACGGCAGTTCGAATCTGCTCGGGGCTGCACCAAGGCCCGCACTCGCGAGAGTGCGGGCCTTCTTGCGTCGTCGGGACGTCTCCGGGCGCGTGCCGTGCTCGTCACCGGCCGCCGCCTGCGCTCGTGCGCGACGGTGGACGCGCCGCGTCGGCATCGCCTGACCCTCGTGCACCCCGGCGCACCGTGCGCGTATCGATCACGCGTCGATCGTGCGCCGAATCACGCGTGTCGACCACGCGCCGGTCCCTCGGTGCGGCCGTCGCACGTACTCCGGGATCGTCGCCGTGTGCGCGAAATCCACCACTTGCGGCACAAGATGGGTTACCGTCGGGGTGCGGGCTTCACGGTCGCGCACGTCCATACAGCGGCAGCACGGTTACCAACGCCGCGGAGTCGATGCACAACACAGTGCTCACACGATCCTGGGAGGGAGCGTGAACAAGTCCGAGCTCATCGATGCAATCGCCGAGGGCGGTGGCCTCTCCAAGTCGCAAGCGGAGAGCGCACTCAACGCGATGATCGACGCAGTGCAAGGTGCCGTTGCCAGTGGTGACAAGGTCACGCTGCCCGGATTCGGGGCGTGGTCGCAGTCGCAGCGATCGGCACGGCAGGGTCGAAACCCACGGACGGGGGAGATCGTCCAGATCCCCGCGTCGAAGGGTGTCAAGTTCTCGGCGGGCGCCAAGTTCAAGGCCGCCGTGAAGTAGGTCCTCCTCCGAGGGGATCTGCACGTCCAAACCAAACAGGAAAGAGAGGTGACTGTGCCTCCGGCAAAGCGACGGACCACACGGAAGGCTACGGCCAAGAAGACCACGGCCCGCAAGTCGGCTGCTCGGAAGGCTCCCGCGCGCAAGACCACGGCGCGGAAGTCGGCAGCGAAGCGGGCACCCGCGAAGCGCAAGGCAGCGGCGAAGAAGTCCGCGGCCAAGCGGGCTCCCGCGAAGCGGAAGTCGGCAGCGAAGCGGGCTCCGGCCAAGCGCAAGGCAGCGGCCAAGCGGGCTCCGGCCAAGCGGCGCTCGTCCGCTCGGAAGGGCCGCTAGGTCCTTCCGGCAAGCACGTGAGCGAGGGGCCCCTTCGGGGGCCCCTCATTCGCGTCGGGGGCCGGTCGACCCGGCCCGAGTCCCGGCCGGACCGCGGTCGGGTCGCGGTCGGATCGCGCTCAGACCGTGTCGATGCGCTTGAACCCCTCGGCCGGCCCGACACCGCCGGCCGCCACGCCGAAGGCTTCGACCTCCTGCTCGAGCCGGCGGACGAAGGCGGCCCGCTGGACGTCGGCGTCGTGGGCGTTCGCGTCGATGCCCATGGTCGAGTGCCACTGGCTGCGGTGCGCGAGGAGCGCAGCGACCTTGTCGGCGACGGTGCCGTCGACGCGCTCGTAGTGATCGACGTCCTCGGCCTCGAAGAGGAGCACCGCGCGGGGCCGGTGGGGGTCGAGCCCCTGCTCGGGGAAGAAGTGCGGGTCGCGCGCGGCGACCACGGCGTCGAGGACGAGGAAGCCGGCATTGCGGTGGTCGGGGTGCAGGCGGTACCGCCTCCAGGGGTCGTGGGTGACCAGCACCTCGGGCCGCGTCCGGCGGATCACCGCGGCTACCGCGTCCCGCTCCGCCGGGCCGTTCACGAGCTCGCCGTCCACGTAACCGGTGTGGTGCACGGCCGCGACCCCGAGTCGCGCGGCGGCATCGGCCTGCTCGGCGACCCGTACGGCGACGAGCGTGGCGAGGTCCGCGGTCGGGTCCCACGTGCCCTTCGCCCCGTCCGTGAGGACGAGCAGGTGCACCTCGGCCCCCGCAGCACTCCACTTCGCGAGGGTTCCCCCGCACCCGAACTCGACTTCGTCGGGGTGCGCACCCACGGCGAGCACGCGCGCCGGGACCGATAGGTCGACCGAGACGGGGTCCGCGGGGTGGGTCGACCCGCTCACGGGACGGCCACCGCACCGGGCACCCGCACCCCGAGAAGGGTGGGATCGTGTCGCTCGAGCGCCGCGACGTCGTCGAGGGTGTCGACGTCGAACGCCAGTCCGGGGTCCCGGACCACGCGTACCGCCAGTCCGACGGCCCGCGCGGCGGCGACGTGGCGCCGGAACGACCCGGGTCCGTACGCGAACGAGAACGACCCGGCCGCGCCTGTCGGGATCGACAGCACCGGGGTGCCGTCGTCATGGTGGCAGGGCACCAGCGCGGCGACGGGGGTCCCGGCGTCGTGGGTCACCGCGGCGAAGGACGTCGCGAACGGCAGGTCGGCGTGGGCCACCACCGCCCGTCGGCATCCCCGGCGGGCGAGCGCGAGCACGCCGGCGCCGGCCGCGGCGGCGAGCGAGCCGGGGTCGGCCACGACGTGGAGCCCCGTCGCGGTGGCCCACTCCACCACCTCGGGGTCGCTCGTGACCACGACGACCGGCGCGGCGCCGGCCGCCCGGACCACCCGGGTGGCGAGCTGACGGGCCAATGCGGCGCGGGTGGTGTCGTCGAGGCCGGCGGCGAGGCGGGTGTTGCCGAGCCGGAACGCGCGTACGGGCACGACGACGCCGTGATCGCGGCGCGAAGCGGTTCCCATGGGGCTGCGTATGCTACCGGCCGTGCGGACCGTCGCTCCTCGAGCGCACCGATGACACCGCAGCGCTGCGCCGTGATCGGAGCGGGGTCCTGGGGAACCGCGGTGGCCGGCTTGCTGCGCACCAACGCGGAGGTGGTGCTCTGGGGCCGCACCCCCGAGGTCGTCGCCGCAGTGAACGACCGCCACGAGAACCCCGTCTACCTCCCCGGTGTCGCCCTCGACCCGGAGCTCCGGGCGACTGCGGACCTCGCCGAGGCGTGCCGGGGCGCCGACGTCGTGGTGATGGCGGTGCCCTCGCACGGCTTCCGCGACGTCCTCCGGGCGGCGGTCCCTGCGATCGGGTACGGCACCCTCGTGGTCAGCCTCACCAAGGGCATCGAGCAGGGCACGCTCGCGCGCATGAGCGAGATCGTCGCCGCCGAGATCCCCGGGATTACCGCCGACGCGGTCGCCGTGCTCACCGGGCCCAACCTGGTGCGCGAGATCGCCGACGGACAGCCCACCGCCTCCGTGGTGGCCACCCCCGACGCCGAGGTAGCGGCCCGGCTCCAGCAGCTGTTCATGACGCCCTCGTTTCGCGTCTACACCAATCCCGACGTCGTCGGGTGCGAGATCGCGGGGGCGACCAAGAACGTGATCGCGATCGCCGTGGGGGCCGCGGCGGGGTTCGGCTTCGGTGACAACGCCCGTGCGGCGCTCATCACGCGGGGGCTGGCCGAGATGTCCCGCCTCGGGGTCGCGCTCGGAGGCGACCCGCTCACCTTCGCCGGCCTGGCCGGGGTCGGCGACCTGGTGGCCACGTGCACCAGCGACCAGAGCCGGAACCGCCGGGTGGGCTTCGAGTTCGGTCGCGGCCGACCTGCGGCCGAGATCGTGCAGGACTCGCCGATGGTCGCCGAGGGGGTGCGCACGGCGGCCGGGGTGCGGGAGCTGGCCCGGCGCCACGGGGTGGAGATGCCGATCGCCGAGCTGGTCAGCGGGGTCATCGAGGGCCGGGCGGCGCCGCAGGACGTCATCGGCGCGCTCATGGGCCGGGCGGCCAAGGCCGAGCTGCACGGGATGCGGTGATGACCCCGGGACGGATCAGCGTCGGGGTCGTGGGCGGCGGGCCGCCGGCGACGGTCGACCTCGTGGGCACGGTCGCGCCGGCCGGAGCCGCGTGGGCGTGCGAGTGGTGGATCGGCGCGGACGACCGTTGGCGCATCCCCGCCCACGAGGTCACGGTGCGTCAGCAGCGTCTCCACGACGTCGCCGTGGTGGAGACGGCCATGCGGGTCCCCGGCGGTGACGCCGTGGAGCGCGTGTACGGCGTCGCCGGATCGGGGTCGCCCGTTCTGGTGGAGGTCGAGAATCGGTCACCCGCGCCGTTCGTGGTCGCGTTCGTGGTGCGGGGTGCCGCGAAGGTCGCCGCCGAGGCCACGCACGCCCTCGTCGACGGCGCGTTCGTCTGCTCGTGGGCGCGCGCGCCGTCCCGGTGGGCCCGGACCGTCGGGTCACCGGTCCTGATGCCCGTGACCACGGGTCGCGCGGAGACCGGGCCGTTCCCGCGCGCGCGCGATCGAGCGGGCCGCCTCGAGGTGGCCTTCCTCCACCCGGTCGCGCACGGCGCGACGCTGCGGATGGTGATCACGCCCGCGAAGGCACCCCCGCACCTCGACCTCCGCAGCCTGCCCGATGCGGAGCAGGCCGCCACTGGCTGGCGTCGCCAGCTCGACCGGGGAATGCAGGTGCAGCTGCCCGACCGGCCCCTCGAGGCCCGCCTGCGCGCCGCCCGCGCCGA
>JBJSXO010000193.1:0-2683 GCA_046086425.1 Actinomycetota bacterium
GGGTTCGATTCCCGTCACCCGCTCCAGCCAAGGAACCCCGGCCTGACCAGGGCTTCCCGCAAGGGAAGCCGGTCGGTGCCGTTGCCATGTTCTGCTGCTCCTGTCCGCTCGTCACCACGGCTCTGTGGTGTCACTGTGGTGTGGAAACGGTACCCGACCACTCCCGCCCCCGCGGACGCGGGGTGCTCGTAACCGACGGGCGCCCGCTGCCCCGTTCGTCGTCCTCCACGATCGACAACCGCTCGACATCGACCGTCGTCGGCCGGGGAGCGTCCCCGAGGCCCGGCTTGGCGCCCGTGCTGGGGGAATCGATCCGCGGTGGGCCGGTGCCGTCGCGCCCACGCGCGCGCGTCCCAGAGTTTCGTACGCTGTCGGCGATGAGCGACCTCAGCTCCCTGATCGAGGTGGACCCGCGCACGGTGTGGCCCCACGAAGCGCAGCACTTCACGCCGTGGCTGCGGGACAACGCGGACCACCTCGCTCGTGCCCTCGGAATCGAACTGTCGCTCGACCAGATCGAACACAAGGTGGGCCAGTACTCGCTCGACATCATCGGCCGGGATCTCACGAACGACTGCGGGCTCGTGGTCGAGAACCAGCTCACCGCGACGGATCACGTTCATCTCGGACAGCTCCTCACCTACGCGGCCGGGACCGACGCTGGAACGATCGTCTGGGTTGCTACCAAGTTCAACGAGGAGCACCGCCAGGCGATCGACTTCCTCAACAGCGTCTCGGCTGACAACGCCCGCTTCTTCGGCGTCGTTGTCCAAGTCGTCCAGATCGACGACTCAAAGCCCGCGCCGCTCTTCACGTTGGCCGCCTATCCCAACGACTGGCACGCGACCCTCGCCCAGTCCGCTCGAATCGCCACCGCCGGCGGCAAGGCGGCGCTCTACCAGGGGTTCTGGGAGGAGTACCTCGTACGCCTGCACGCACAGTTCCCCACTCGCACGAACGTCCGCAAGGCGCCGGCCCAGAACTGGCTCTCCGTCAACTTCCGCCGGCGCGGCCACATCCAGTACTCGCTCGTGTTCGGCCGGGGCGACCAGATCCGAGCCGAGGTGTACATCGACACCGGAGACGGACAGGAGAACCTGGCCATCTTCGAGCTCCTCCTCGCGCAACGCGATCAGATCGAGACGGACTTCGGACGCCCGCTCACCTGGGAGGAGCTCTCGAACCGGCGTGCATGCCGCATCTTCGCCGAGCACCCCGGCTCGGTCACCGACGACGAGCACCGAGAAGAGATCCTGGACTGGATGCTCGACCAGCACGGCCGACTGACCCACGCCTTCGACGCCCGGATCGCAGCACTTCCCGACCCCTTCTGACCCGGCGCCACCACCGCCTGGCGCGCTGAGCGCAGCCGCCGGGGTAGGCCCCGCCGCCCCAGGGCGGCGCCACGGCCTGCACTCGCTGGCGCCTCCTCTCCCCACGGTTCTTGCTGCGACGACGGGACCTCAGGTGTCCAATTTGGACAAGGGGGTCTCCATTTAGCGGCAGTAGAGCCGTTTGGTCGCTACCGGCGCCAGGGGCGGTCTTCGTGGTTGATGGCCGGGGTGCGGGCGATGCCGGACTGGCCGGCGATGGTCGGGTGGATCTTGCGGGGCCTGGTGCCGATGGTGATGGCGGCGTACTCGAACGGGTCGCACTCGACGGCGTTCTCCAACAGGCGCAAGAACAGCTGGCCACGGTGGCGTGACGTGCGTCGGTTGAAGCGGAACGTCCACTCGTCGCAGTAGGCCTGCATGTGCAGCTGCGGGTATGACTGGTACGCGTTGAGCAGCGAGCGCTTGAACAAAGCGGCGACGCGGTGCACGGCTGGGAGTGAGACGTGGGCGTGGGACCCACTGCCTTTGATGCTGGTCGGCTTGTGGGTGTAGCCGATGGTGTCGAGGCCGCTGTACGCACTGAGTCCGTCAGTGAGGATGGCCGAGCCAGGCTCGACGGCGTCGCTGATGAATGCGTGCAACGACCGCCTCGATGCGTTCGGGATGACCGCCAGGCGGGCCCGCCCGAATCTCTTGGGGGACAACACTTCTACGGCGATGCAGACGAGCACCTTGCCGAGCGCGCCCCGGCCGCGAGGCCCCGACTTGCTCCCGCCGACGAGCGTCTCGTCGACTTCGACGTCTCCTCGCAACTGGTCGCGCCCGGGACGCACCATCGCCGAGCGCAGCTTGTGCTGCATCGTCCAGGCCGTCTGGTAGCTACCGAGCTCCAACAGCCGTTGGGCTCCCTTGGCTGAGATGCCGGCCGTCTTATCGGTCGTCATCCGCCACGCCAGATGGAACCAGCCCGGTAGTGGCACCCGCGTCTTGTCGAAGATGGTGCCGGCCGTCGCCGACGTGCGGGTGCCGCACTCACCGCACGACCAGTCACCCCGCGCTGTGTGCCAACCGGTGACGCTCTCGCAACGTTGGCATTGAATCCCGTCAGGCCACCGCAACCACTCGAGATAGTCCAAGCAGGCGCCCTGGTCGGGGAACCACGCCGTCATCTCCGCCAAGTTCCTCGGGTAGTCCCGACCGCCGACCGGAGACGCAAGGCT
The DNA here is from genome assembly GCA_046086425.1 of Actinomycetota bacterium. GTDB lineage: Bacteria > Actinomycetota > Acidimicrobiia > IMCC26256 > PALSA-555 > CAIUKV01. The sequence continues at coordinate 2,555 of JBJSXO010000193.1, forward strand.
CACAAACCGAGGCTACTGCCGCTAAATGGAGACCCCCCTTTCCGGAGACCCACCCGGCGTACCCGGTGTCGGTCGACCGTCCGTCGGTGCTCAGCACTTCGAGGTGGGGCTGCAGGCAGACCCGGCGAC
>JBJSXO010000194.1:0-10017 GCA_046086425.1 Actinomycetota bacterium
CGCTGGGCTACCACCACCTGACCTGCTCCGAGCACGTCGGCATCCCGGTCGACGTCGCCGCCACACGGGGCTCCACGTACTGGGATCCACTGTCGGTCTTCGGGTACCTCGCCGCGGTGACCGAGCGCGTGCGGTTCGCCACGTACGTCCTCGTGCTCGCCTATCACCACCCGCTGGAGATCGTGAAGCGCTACGGCACCCTCGACCGAGTGTGCGGGGGTCGCCTGATCCTCGGCGTCGGCGTCGGATCCTTGCGAGAGGAGTTCGACCTCGTCGGCGCACCGTTCGACGGCCGGGGTGATCGCGCCGACGACGCGATCCGTGCGCTCACCGCCTCGTTCGGGGTTCCCGAGCCCGAGTACCACGGCACCCACTACGACTACTCGGGGTTCCTCGTCGATCCGGTCTCGGTGCAGGTGCCGGTACCCGTATGGATCGGCGGGCGGACGATGCGCTCGCTGCGCCGGGCCGTCGAGGTCGGCGACGGCTGGGCGCCGTTCGGCCTGTCGCTCGAGGAGATGGGCGACATGCTCGCCAAGGCACGCGACAGCGACGCCTGGGCCGTCCGCTCGTCGCCACTGGTGATCGCGCTGCAGCCCGGGGCGTTCGACCCCATCGGGGAGCCGGCCCGCACGCAGGACCGCGTCGCCGAGATGGCGGCCATGGGCGCGACGACGCTCGAGGCCCGCGTAGTCAACCAGTCGGTCGCTCACTGCATCGAGCAGCTCGCGGCCCTGCGGGAGCTCGTCACCCCCGCCTGATGGCGGGGGTGACGGGGCTCAGCCCTCGGTCTTGGCCGGGGGCCGCCAGAAGACGAGCAGGAACACGGCGGTGCCGAGGATGCCGAGCGCTGCGGCGATCAGCAGTGCGGTGCCGGCCTCGAACGGGAAGGAAAATCCCAGCGCGTGGTCGAGCGACCACTCGCCCGGGCCGAACCCGCCGAGGGCGATGCACACCGCCGTGAGGGTTCCGGTGTACTCCCACCCCTCGCCGGGCAGGAAGCTCCAGAAGCCGTTCGTGCGGTGGTTGGTGATCAACGCCACCAGGGCGATGGACGCGGCCCCGCCGTACGAGAACGGCGTGAGGAACCCGAGCACGAGGGCCGCTCCGGCGGCGATCTCCAGGTAGGTCACGTTCATCGCCTGCAACCGGCCGTTCTTCAGGCCGAGGCTGTCGAACCAGTCGGCCATCCCGGGACCGCTCCGGACGGCCTTGAAGTGACGCAGTCCGTGGGCGAGGAACACCCCACCGATCCACAGGCGCGCGATGAGCGCGGCCAGGTTGTACGCGTCGAGATCGTTCACGGTCCCCCTCCGCCGGCCCTGGCCCGAGTCGTCCCCGGGTCTTCGGGTCTTCCCCCGGCCGCGGCGGCGATCCTAACGTGGTCGCTCGGCGGGGCGTGCGGCTCGGCGAGACGGGGTGACCCCGGTGACCTCGCCGGCTCGGTCATCTCGTCGCTTCGTGGCGGAGGTCGGGTACCAACCCAGCCCGGGCGAGGAGCCTGACCGCGCGCGCCTCGGCGACGTCGATCACCACCGCATCGCCGGGCTCTCGGCCCACGATGAAGGACACCACGCAGTCGGCGCAGGTGTCGGTCCCCTGCATCGTGCAGTCGTCACAGTCGATCAGCATGCGACGACCCTCTCACGGGGGTACGACGGCTACCCCCGCAGGGCCCGGCCGCTGCGGTCCCTCCCCGTCCCCTACCGGCGCAGGACCGCGAGCAGCGCGTCGGCGGGGACGACCGTCGCCCCGGCCCGCACTGCCTCGTCCCGCACCCAGTGGTCGCTCGAGGCCACGAGCACCGGCACCCGTGCGGGCATCTCCCGGAGGGTCTCGATGATGACCGGGTCGGCGGGACGGCCCGCAGGAGAGAACACGACCCGGACGCCCGGGCTCCGGCGCGCCGGCACGCCTTCCACGTCGGAGCCGTCGAACACCACGATGGCGTGGCTCCGCAGCCGGAGGTGAAGCCGGCTGAGCTCCGACACCAGGTGGTCGCGCTGTTGGGCCAGCGCCGCGGCGGGCCAGCCCAACATGGAGACGTTGTACCCGTCGACCAGCAGCACCAGGCCCTCCGTGCGCAACATGGCCTCGACCGCCTCGGGCTGCTCCGCCCGCAGGCCCGGCGGGCACGGGACCGCAACGCGACGACCCCGCGCGTCGCCCGCGCCGCTCGCACCACCGGCACCGCTCGCGCTGCTGGCACCGCTCGCACCACCGGCCCTGGCCGGGGAAGGCACCGGGGCTGCGCCCGGGCCGCCCTTCGGCTGCGCCGCGAGCCGCTCGAGGCGGGTCGCGAGCTCACGGGCCGCCCGGGCCGCGTCGGCCACCGCCACCGGGTCCGGACCCGGTGGTGGTGAGGGAGCGGCGTCCTCGCGCGCCCGCTCGCGGAGCCGTCGCTCGGCGTCGCGGGCGCGCTCCGCCTCGCGCTGGGCCCGCGCCTCGGCCAGCTCGCCGGCGCGCCGGGCCTTGTCGAGGGTGGCCTCCGCCTCGCGCGCGCGCCGCTGTGCATCCTCGACCCGCTCGTCGGCCTCGGCCTCGCGTTCGCGCCGGGTTCGCCGTTGCTCCCGCAGCTCACCGTCGACCCGGGTCAGCTCCGCGCGCACCTCGGCCAGCGTCGACTCCGCACGCCGGCGGGCCTCTTCGGCCGTCGCGATCTTCGCCCCGGCCGCGCGCACCTCGTCGGCGAGGCTCCGCTCACCCCGGCGGTGACGGTCCTCGGCGCACGCGACCCCCAGGCCGAACTCGGCCCCGGGCGGGTCGGCGGCGTAGAGCGCCGACGTCCACAGAGCGAGATCGTCGCGGTCGGCGGCGTCGGCAGCCGCTTCGGGAGCCCCGGTCGGGGTCCAGGCCTCGAGGACCGCAGCCACCTCCGGACGCCTCGTGAAGACCGCGACGGTCGCGGCGCGGAACTCGGCGTCGAGGTCGAGAGCTCGGCGGAGCTGCACACGGGCGGTCGCCCCGGCGAAGCCCCGCCGGTCGAAGCCCGCAAGGGTCCGCAGCCCCGGAGGGATCTCGTCGGGAGCGAGCGCCAGCAGCACGTCGGCCGCGACGTCGAGAAGCGGGGTCAGGAGCGACTCGGGGACTGCGGTGCGGGTCATGCGCCCTCCACAATGCCCGTCCCGGCCTCTCCGGGCGGGGAATGCCCGGGATCGGCCCGGAACGCCGCGCTAGGGGCCGGCCGTCGCCGGGAGCACCTCGATGGACTCCCCCTGCGCCCCGCACCAGCGGCACTGGACCGACTCGACCTGCTCGTCGAGCACCGTCTCGTCCTCGACCTCGAGCTCGCCGCCCACCGTGAAATGGTGGAACGAGCGGGTCCGCCGGGTGGCGACACGTCGAAGCGGGTCAGGTTCCCACACGCCGAGCAGCGGTACCGGGGGCTCACGCCCCGGAGCATACCGAGCCTCCCCTCGCGGCGAACATCTGTTCGGTACGCTGGGGTGATGCCGGAATGGTTCCCCCACCTCGAGCCCGGGGGGCAGCGCACCTTCGCCGATCTGGGCACCCCGCTGCACGACGTCACCTTCGTCGTCGTCGACGTGGAGACCACCGGCGGCTCACCGCAGACCTGCGCGATCACCGAGATCGGGGCCGTGAAGTACCGGGGCGGGGAGTGCCTCGGCACCTTCGCCACCCTCGTCAACCCGGGGATGCCGATCCCGCCCACGATCACGATGCTGACCGGGATCACCGAGGCGATGGTCCTCCCGGCGCCTCGTATCGGCGACCTGCTCCCCCACCTGCTCGAGTTCCTCGGCGCGCCGCGACCCGACCTGGTGCTCGCCGGCCACAACGTCCGCTTCGACATCGCCTTCCTCGACGCAGCCCTCGTCGCCCACGGGTACGACCGGCTCCGCCACACCCGCGTCGACACCTTGGGCCTCGCGCGCCGTCTCCTGCGCGACGAGGTGCCCAACCTCCGGCTCGGTACCCTGGCCCGGCACGTCCGCACGACCGTGGAACCCGACCACCGGGCCGTCACCGACGCGCGCGCGACGCTCGAGGTGCTGCACGCGCTGATCGAGCGTGCGGGCACGCTCGGTGTACTCGGCCTCGACGACCTCCTCGCGCTTCCCACCATGCGCGCCCACCCGTCCTCCGGGAAGCTCGCGCTCACGGCACGCCTGCCCCGCACCCCGGGCGTGTACCTGTTCCGGGACCGCAACGGGTCGGTGCTCTACGTCGGCAAGGCCACCAACGTCCGCGCGCGCGTGCGGAGCTACTTCAGCAGCGACGACCGTCGGAAGGTCCCCCAGCTCCTCCGCGAGGTGGAGTCCATCGAAGTCGTCCCTTGCGGCCACCCGCTGGAGGCAGCAGTACGCGAGATCCGCCTCATCCAGGAGCACGAACCTCGCTTCAACCGGCAGGCCAAGGCCTGGCGCGCCTACGCGTACCTCAAGCTCACTCTCGGTGAGCGGTTTCCCCGGCTTGCGGTCGTGCGCGACGTGAAACCCGACGGGGGCCGCTACCTCGGCCCGTTCCGCTCCACCCGCGCGGCCCAGGTCGTGCGCGAGGCGATCGAGAGCGCAGTTCCGTTGCGTCGCTGCACGCGGCGCATCGGGCGGCACGCGGTGCTCGCAGGTGAGGCTTGCCTTCCCGCGGCGCTCGGTGCCGCCTCCTGTCCGTGCAGCGGGGCATGCCCCGCCGAGGTGTACGACGACCTGGTCACCCAGGTCGTACGCGGGCTCGACGGGGATGCGACCGCGCTCCTCGGCCCCCTCGAGGACCGGATGCACACCCTCGCAGCCGACGAGCGGTACGAGGAAGCCGCGATCACCCGTGACCGGCTCGCGGCGCTCGCCCGGGCGCTCGAACGCGATCGCGTCGTGCACGCGGCGCGCCGGGCGGGACGCGTCACCGTCGAGGACGGGCACGGCACGGTCGACGTCGACCACGGCCGCCTCGCCGGTCTCACGGGCCGTACCCGGCCTCCGGCCGACGCCACGGGCCCGCCGCAGCGCGACGAGATCGACGAGCTGCTCGTGGTCGCCCGCTTCCTCTTCGGGCGCTCCCGCGACGACCGCCTCGTCCACCGTGCCGACGGAGTGCTCGCCTCGGCGCTTCCGGCAGTCCCTCGGTACGCGCCCACGACCTCGGCGCCGGTCCGCCCCGCGCGCTGAGCGTCAGGCCGCGATCGGTCGGCCGCGGCGCCGGGCACGACGACGACGCAGCGCAGCGCCGCCTTCGACGATGCCCTGCACCAGGATCGCGGTGAGCACAGCCCAGAGCACCACGATGACCACGAGAGGCAGATAGCGGCTGCCGCTCTTGCCGATCACGACGTCGAGGAGCTTCTGGCTGTCCAGGTACCCGAGCCGGCGCGCCGGGACGCCCACGAGCACGAGGCCCAGCGGGACCGCGACCAGCCACGCCACGAGTCGCAGCCACCAGGGAGCCCGGACCATGCGCCCCCGGCGCGTGTCCTCGCTCGCAACGAGCGCCTCCCGGCGCCGCGACGGTGGCGCTCCTGCGGCGGCCGGCACGGGCTCCGGCACCCGCGCCACCGCGGGGAGGGGCGCCGGCTCCGGGGGCGGATCCACCGGGAACTCCACCGGGAACTCCACCATGAACTCCGGCACGGGTTCCGGTGCGACCTCCGGCACGAACTCGGGAGCCCGCGGCGCCACGGGGAGGGGCGCCGGCGCGAGGCCCGCCAGGAACTCCGGCACGGGCTCCGGCGCGAGGTCCGCCAGGAAGTCCGGCACGGCATCGACGACGGGCTCCGGGGCCGGCACCACCTCCGCTGGCGGACGGGGCAGGTCCGACGGGGCCGGCGTCTGCACCCGTCGCGGAGGCGGTGCTCCCGGGCCCGAGGACACGGGCTTGCGCGCGCCGTCGTACGGGCTCACTGCGTACGCTCCTGCTCACGACGGCTGGCCTCCACGAAGCGCTCGAGCGCGTGCGCGGCACGACCGTCGTCGAGCACGGCGCCGGCGAGCGCCACCCCGGTGGCGAGGTCGTCCACCAGGTCGGCCACGACGAGCGCAGCGGCGGCGTTGAGCACCACGATGTCCCGCGCCGGGCCCTCGGTGCCGTCGAGGACGTCTCGGACGATCGCCGCGCTGCCCGCCACGTCCCCACCGACCAGGTCGGCGCGCTCGGCCCGGGCCAGCCCGAACTCCGCCGGGTCGACGACAAAGCGGCGCACCTCACCGTCACGCAACTCATAGACGGTCGACGACGCGGTCGTGGTGAGCTCGTCGAGCCCGTCGTGGCCGTAGTACACGAGTGCACGGGTCTTGCCCAGCTCGGCCAGAGCACCCACGACCCGCTCGGCCATGGCGGGATCGGACACCCCGACGGTCTGGCGCCCCACCCCGACCGGGTTCGAGAGCGGACCGAGGAAGTTGAAGGTGGTCGGCACGCCCAACTCACGGCGGGCCGGGCCGGCGAAACGCATCGCCGGATGGAACCGGGGGGCGAAGCAGAACCCGATCCCCACCTCCTCGATGCAGCGAGCCACCCCGTCGGGAGCGAGGTCGATCACCACCCCGAGGGCTTCGAGCACATCCGCCGACCCGCACTGGGACGACGCCGCCCGGTTGCCGTGCTTGGCGACCCGGGCGCCGGCTCCGGCCGCCACCAGCGCAGCCATCGTCGACACGTTCACCGTGCCCGCGCGGTCGCCTCCCGTACCACAGGTGTCGATCACGTCGTCGACGTCGACCACCGTGATCGGCTCGGCGAACTCCACCATCGTTCGCACCAACGCGGCGAGCTCCGCCGGGCTCTCACCCTTGGCCCGGAGCGCCACCGCGAACCCTGCGATCTGCGCGTCGGTAGCATCACCGCGCAGGATCGTGGCGAGCGCTTCTGCGGCCGTCTCCGGCGGGAGTTCCTCGCGCCGCATGAGGCGCGCCAGCACGTCGGCCAGGAGCGGGCCGACGTCGCGTTGGGCTGTCGGATCCGCTGCGGTCATTCAGTCCCACCAGAGGTCATGGCGAAGGACTCCACCGGCGATCAGGCCCAGCTGGATCTGCGTCGTGCCCTCCACGATGGTGAGCTGCTTGGCGTCGCGGTAGTACAGCTCGGTCATGTGGTCCTTCATGTAGCCCGCAGCGCCGAGCATCTGCAGCGCCTCGTTGGAGACCTTGACCGCGAGCTCCGTGGCGTAGAACTTCGCCATCGACAGGAACGGGACGTACTCCCGGGTGTACTCACCCCGATCGGCCATCCATGCCGCTCGGTAGGTGAGCAGGCGGGCCGCCTCGATCTCGGCCGCGAGTTCGGCAACCTTCCACTGGATCCCCTGGAAGTCGGCGATCGTCCGGTTGAACGCGGCGCGCTCTTTCGCGTAGTTCACCGCGTACATGAGCGCGCCCTCCGCCAGCCCGATCCCGCGGGCCGCGACGACGGGCCGCATGGCGTTGAGCCCGAGCATCGCGAGACGAAAGCCACCGACCTCCCCCACCACGTTCTCGGCCGGCACCCGCACGTGGTCGAGCAGCAGCTCGCCCGTGTCGACCCCTTTGACGCCCATCTTCCGGTCGACGTTGCCCACCGACACGCCCGGGGACGAGCGCTCGACGATGAAGCAGGTGATGCTGTCGTGCGCGCGCGAGTCCGGCGCTCCCGTCTTGGCGAACACGCAGTACCAATCGGCCTGACGGACTCCCGACATCCAGCACTTGGAGCCGGTGATGACCCACTCGTCACCGTCGGGTACGGCCCGGGTGCGCATGCCCATGACGTCGCTGCCCGCCTGGGGCTCGGAGAGCCCGAACGCCGCCCGCTGCGCACCGGTGGCAACCGGCGTCACGTACTTGCGCTGCTGCGCGTCCGATCCGGCGATCAGGAGGGGGCCGGTGGGCAGGCGCGTGAGCAGCAGCATGAGCGCCGCTGCGTTGGAGTACTTGGAGACCTCCTCGATGGCCAGGGACAGCCCGAAGATCCCGGCGCCGGACCCGCCGAGGTGCTCGGGGACGCACAGCCCGGTCAGGCCGGCCTCGACGAACAGGTCGAAGAGGTCCTGGGGGTACTCGTCCCGCTCGTCGATCTCCCGCGCCCGCGGGGCGACCCGGTCACGGGCGAGGCGACGGACGGTTGCCTGCAGCTCGGCGAGCTCCGGAGAGAGTTCGAAATCCACGAGCGTCGAAGTCTAAGGCCACGCCCGGCCGGGGTCCGGTGTGGCCCCGGGATCAGGCGCTGCGGCGGCGCTGGCGAATGACCCGCCGGCGCTCCCGGGCGGTCAGGCCACCCCAGACCCCATCCTTTTCCCGGGCCGAGATCGCGTACTCGAGGCAGGCCTCGCGCACGGGGCACAGGGCACAGACGGCCTTGGCGGCCTCGGCCTCGTCGTCCTCGCTGGGCGGGTGGAAGATGAGCGGGTCGACGCCACGGCAGCGAGCCTGGGCTCGCCAGGTATCGGAGGTCGTGAGGATCGGGAGCACGCTGGTCACCGCCTGGTCTGCCCCCTGATCACCGCCGGCCTCGAACACCGGGCGCCGTCTACCGACTCGGTCGGGGGGCGTCGACGCAGGGGTCAACCGAGGCCAATCAGGTGCTATTCCGCGCCGCGAACGTCGGCGCCGACCGTCGAATCCACCCGTCGATTCCACCCGTCGCCTGCTCCACCCCGGCTTCCGGGCGTCCGCCGCCGACACGGTCCACGGGGACGCGGGCCGGTGACCCCCACCGACGGGCACTGAGCACCCCGGACCGGCCACGATGGAGTCCATGGACCCGAGCAGCCCGAACGAGCCGAGCGGCGCGCCACCCGGCGAGCCGCACCCCACGCCGGGCGCGGTCTGCTGGCCGGCGGTCGCCCGGGGCGCGGGCGTGGGCCTCGCCGTGCTCGTCGTGGTGGCCACGGTGCGGGCGATCCTCGACCGCTCCGTCGAGGACTTCGACGCGTCCGGTTGGACGCTCCCCCTGTTCGTGGCGCTGCTCGCGGGGTACTTCCTCGCCGGGTGGGTCGCGCAACGCGCGGCGGAGGAGCGCGGGGTGCCGGACGCCCCGTACACCCACGGCGCCCTCGCCGGTCTCGGTGCGTTCGCCGCCTGGGTCCCGCTGCGGGTGGCGATCTGGCTCGTCCGGGACGAGCAACGGGGCCTGGTCCGAGGTCCCGACGGCGCCCTGCGCCCGGGCCAGGTATTCGGCGCCCTGGTCATCGCCGCAGGGATCGGCCTGCTCGGTGCAACCCTGGCCGCCCGACGCACGCGCGCGCCCGGGTCAGGCGTCGAGCAGTAGCTCCCAACGCCACACTGCGCCGAGGCCCTCGACGGCCACGACCTCCGTCCGGGTGAATCCGGCCCGCTCGAGCAGGCGAGTCGAAGGGCTCTCGGCGGGCTCGGTGTGCGCGCTGACGACCGCGATCCCGGCGTCCCGGGCCCGGGCGACGAAGCACGCCACCGCCGCCGACGCGTGTCCGCGCCGGCGGAACGCCGGAGCCACGCTGTAGCCGATCTCCACCTCGCCACCCTCGGGGGGTGCCTTGAACCCACCGAAGCCGACCACGGTGAGGGGTGCGCGCTGGAGGATCAGGAAGCCGGACCATCCCGGCGCCGTCCCCGCCACGAGCGCGTCGCGCGCCGCCGGGAGCACCTCCGGGGCGTCGAGGTAGCCCGGCGCCACCGCCACACCGAAGCGTTCGGCGAAGACCCGGTCGCCCTCGAGCAGCGCCTCCACGGACACTCGGGTGACAGCGACCACCTCGGTGACGGCGAGCAGCACCCGGCGCTAGGCCTCGCGTAGGCGCGCGTCGCCGTCGATCGCCGAGCGCACGGTCGCCGCAGCAGGGCCCCGCACGCGCGCCTTCGTCGCGGCGTAGACCTCCGTGTCGTACGCGGCCAGCGCTCGGGCGCGCTCGACCGCCCGCGGCACGACTGCATCCGCCGTCACCACCTCGTCGAGGAACCCTGCGTCGCGCGCCGCCTCGGGCCCAAAGAACTCCGACGTGAGCAACGCCCGGGCGAACGCCGCGGGCGCGAGGCGCTGGCGCATGATCTCGATGCCGAACTCGGGCATCACGATCCCGAGCGCGGTCTCGTTGGCGCCGATCCGGAACCGACC
>JBJSXO010000195.1:0-5552 GCA_046086425.1 Actinomycetota bacterium
GCTCGACGCGGCCATCGCCATCGATCCCGCGTTCCCCGATGCCCGCTTCTTCCGGGCGATCGTCGAGGCGAACGAGTTCGGGGACTTCGCCGCGGCCCAAAACGACCTCCAGCGGTACCTGATCGCCGCCCCCCAGGGCCAGTTCGCCGAGCAGGCCCGCCAGCTCCTCGCCGAGGTGACCGCGGCGATTGAGGGCACGCCCCTCGGCCCCACCCCGAGCACCCGGCCCGGTGCCACCCGACGGGGCGGCGGCTCGGGCTAGGGCGAACACGTCCGGATCGGGCACACTCGACACGACCCCCGCAACCAAGAAGGATCAACATGGCCAAGAAGCCCGAGTACCAGATCGACGACCAGACCATCTATCGCGTCACCATCACGACCCCGCGCGGCAACATCGTCATGGACCTCGACCCCCAGCTCGCTCCCAACAGCGTGAACAACTTCGTGGGCCTGGCGCGTCAGGGTTTCTACGACGGGCTCACGTTCCACCGCGTCGTCCCCGACTTCGTCATCCAGGGTGGCTGCCCCGAGGGATCGGGCCGTGGGGACGCGGGGTACAAGTGGAACGACGAGCCCGTGATCGGCGAGTACACCCTTGGTGCCGTTGCCATGGCCAACGCCGGTAAGAACACCAACGGCTCGCAGTTCTTCATCACCATCGACGACTGCACCCGCAAGCTCACCAAGGACTACAACCTCTTCGGCTATGTCGTGGACGGGATCGAGGTGGCACAAGCCGTGCAGGTGGGCGACACGATGGAGTCCGTCACCGTCGACGAGCGCCCGCGCGGCTGAGCCGACGTAGCCTCGTCCTGTCCACTCCCGACGCACCGGAGCACGAACGCAATGGCCGAAGCCACGGTTGGCCCCATCACCCCTGACGCTCTCGTCGAAGAGGTCTACGGCCGCTATCCCGAGCGGGTGGAGATCGGCCGGCGCCGGCTCGGCCGGCCACTGACCTTTGCCGAGAAGGTGCTGTTCGCCCACGCCGACGATCCGGAGACGGTGGGGACCAACCGCGGCAGCGACTACGCGGACTACCGACCCGATCGGGTCGCCATGCAGGACGCCACCGCACAGATGGCGCTCCTGCAGTTCATGACCGCCGGTCTGCCCCGAGTCGCGGTGCCGTCCACCGTGCATTGCGACCATCTCATCCAAGCCCGCGTCGGTGCCGACGCCGACATGCGCAACGCCCTCGACGTCAACTCCGAGGTCTACGAGTTCCTGCGCTCCGTGTCGGCCAAGTACGGCATCGGGTTCTGGAAGCCCGGCTCCGGGATCATCCACCAGGTCGTGCTCGAGCAGTACGCGTTCCCGGGCGGGATGATGATCGGCACCGACAGCCACACCCCGAACGCAGGCGGTCTGGGCATGGTCGCCATCGGTGTCGGTGGGGCCGACGCCGTCGACGTGATGGCGGGCTGGCCGTTCAACACGCGGGTCCCCCGGCTCATCGGTGTGCGGCTCACCGGCCGCCTGAGTGGGTGGACGTCGGCCAAGGACGTCATCCTCAAGGTCGCGGGGATCCTCACGGTGAAGGGGGGAACCGGCGCGATCGTCGAGTACTTCGGCCCCGGCGCCGAGTCGATCTCCGCAACCGGCAAGGCCACCATCTGCAACATGGGAGCGGAGATCGGGGCCACCTGCTCGCTGTTCCCCTACGACCACCGCAGTGCGCTCTACCTGAAGTCCACCCAACGCGACGACATCGCAGCGCTGGCCGACCGGTATGCCGAGCACCTCCGGGCGGATCCCGAGGTCGAGGGCCAGCCCGAGCGCTACTACGACCGCGTCATCGACATCGACCTCGACGAGCTCGAGCCCCACGTGGTCGGCCCGCACACTCCCGATCTCGACCGCTCGGTGTCGGAGCTCGCACGGTGCGCGGAGTCCGAGGGCTACCCGGTCGTCGTGTCGACCGCGCTGGTCGGCTCCTGCACCAACTCGTCCTACGAGGACATCGGCCGGGCTGCGCACGTGGCCCGTCAGGCCCGTGCCGCCGGGCTCACGGTGAAGTCCCCGCTGCTCATCACGCCGGGGTCGGAGCAGGTCCGGGCCACGATCGAGCGTGACGGCTACCTCCAGGACCTCGAGGCGATCGGCGCCACCGTCCTCGCCAACGCGTGTGGTCCGTGCATCGGGCAGTGGCAGCGCGACGACATCGCCGCGGGCGAGGTGAACACCATCGTGTCGTCGTTCAACCGGAACTTTCCTGCTCGCAACGACGGCAACGCGTCGACCCTGAGCTTCATCGCCTCGCCCGAGACGGTCGTGGGCTACGCGCTCGCCGGGCGGCTCGACGTCGACTTCACCCGCGAACCGATCCCGACGGCGAACGGATCCGTACGGCTCGATCCGCCGTCCGCCGACGAGCTCCCGGCGAAGGGTTTCGACCCGGGAGAGTCGGGGTTCGTCCCGCCTGCCGCCGACGGCGCAAGCGTGGAGGTGGTCGTCCGGCCCGATTCGGACCGCCTCGAGCTCCTGGAGCCGTTCCCCGCGTGGGACGGCCAGGACTTCACCGGCTTGACCGTGCTCATGAAGGCGGTGGGCAAGTGCACCACCGACCACATCTCGCCTGCCGGCAAGTGGCTGAAGTACCGCGGCCACCTCACCAACATCTCGGGGAACCTCTTCATCGGTGTGAACAACGCGTACTCGCTCGACGAGCCGGGGACCGGGATCGACGTGCGGGATCGCTCGCGGGTCGCGCTCCCCGACCTGGCCAAGGCCTACAAGGATGCCGGCATCAGCTGGATCGCCGTCGGCGACGAGAACTACGGCGAGGGCTCCTCACGCGAGCACGCGGCCATGGAGCCCCGCTACATGGGCGGCAAGGCGATCCTCGTGCGCTCGTTCGCGCGCATCCACGAGGCCAACCTGAAGAAGCAGGGCGTGCTCGCCCTCACCTTCGCCAATCCCGATGACTACGAGCGGATCATGGTCGACGACACGCTCGACGTCCTCGGTCTTGCCGACCTGGCCCCGGGAAGGCCGGTGACGGTGCGGATCACGCACGCGGACGGCGCCACGACCGAGATCCAGACCACGCACACGATGAGCGACGAGCACACCGCGTGGTTCCGGGCGGGTTCGGCGCTCAACGTCCTGCGCAGCCAGTGACCGGGGCCGGCCCGACGGCCAGCCGGTCCTGCGCCGGGGTCACACCGGATCGAGCGAGCCGAACTGGCCCGCGGTGGGCTCCGCTCAGCAGAACCACGGCTCGGTGAGCCGGGGTCTCCCGTCGGTCGCCCCGACGGGGATGGCCCCCGGATTCACCCCGCTCGCCGCGCAGACCGCGGCGAACGCCTCGGTGATCGGCGCGCCGGACGCCGTGAGCCCTTCCACCAACGCGCTGAGCGTGACCTGGAGCTCGTCGAGCGTGGGATCGGGTGACCGCCAGGGGTACGCGCCCCGGTCCTCGTCGTAGGGGCCGACCAACGCGGCGACGTCGGGGAGGTCGAGGAGCAGCGAACCCTTCGGGACGAGGAGGCGGATCGTGTACTGCACCGGATCCACGTTGCCGACGAGATCGTGCTCGGCGACGAAGTGCAGCAGGGACTCGATGGTTTCGTGCGTCGTCCACGGTGTGAATGGCAGCCAGGTGGGGCGTACCTCGATCCCGTGGCCACGCAGCAGCGCCACCGCGCGGGCCTCGTCCGCCACGGTATGGCCCTTGTCGAGCCGCTCGAGAACGGCGTCGTCGGTGGACTCGAAGGCCGACACCACGAACAGGCAGCCGAGGTCGGCGAGCTCGGGCCAGACGTCGGCGTGGCGTAGCACGTGCTCGACCTTCACCGTGCAGTCGAAGGTGAGGTCCGGGAACTGCTCGTGTACGGCCTGGGCCACCCGGAGCGAGTGGTGGACGCCGTTGAGGAAGTCGGGGTCACCGAAGGTCACGTGACGAGCCCCGGCGGTGACCTGCTGCGCGACATCGGCGAGCACTGTGTCAGGCGCGACGACGCGGATGCGCCCGTCGTAGACGACGGGAACCGGGCAGTGGCGGCACCGGTGCGCGCAGCCGTGGCTCGCCTCGACGTAGGCGACGGGGCGCTCCTCGCCGTCGAGGGCCAGGTGCGCGTAGCGGTCGAGGGCGGGGAGGAGGTCGCGCGCCGGCAGCGGCGCGTCGGGTGCCGCAGCCTCGCGTCCGAGGACGACGACGTCCCCGGTGTCGGTGCCGTCCACCCAGGCCGCCAGCGCGCGATCGGTCTCGCCGGCGATCACGCGATCCGCGACGTCGGCGAGCATCGGTGCGTAGAGCCCGTACGCGCACACCGGAACCTCCGGACGGCGCGCGTGGACGATCGCGATGACGCGCCGAGCGATGCGCATCGCCGTGTGCATGGGGACGGCCACCGCGACGCGATCGGCCCACGCCACGAGGTCGTCGTCCCAGGACTGCATCGACAGGTCGATCGCGCGGACGTCGTGCCCGGCGGACCGCAGGACTCCGGCCGGCGCCGCGATCTGCAATGGCTGGTGGCCGAGCTCGTAGCACCCGACGAGGAGGACCCGCACGAGCCCAGGCTAGGGCGCCGGATCGATCTGCACGTCCAACGCCGCGTGCGCGGCGCGCAGTGTCGCCTCCACCTGCTCGGGTGTGTCTCCCCGGGCGAATACGAACCCGAGGTAGCGGTCGCCCTCGGGGAGCGCGACGACCGGCCGGCCGGGTCCGATCGAGACCTCGAGCCCGACGACCCCGGGGATCGTGCGGGCGGTGTCCTGCCCGCAGACGGCGCGGAGGGTGCCCGAGCGGGGGATCGGGATCATCATCACGCCGCTGGCGGGGGCCTCACGCGCCATGTCGAGACGCACGCCGAGGGCGTGGCGCAGGATCACCTCCTCCAAGGAGATCCCGGCTCCGAAGCGCAGCGCGCGGGCACACAGCCCCCCGATCGATCGGGCAGCCACGTCGATCACCCGGATGCGGACGTCGTCGTCGGGTCCGTCGACCCGCAGCTCGGCGTGGACGGGACCCTCGGTGAGGCCGATCGCTGCGGCGGCGTCACGGGTCACCCGGTCGAGCTCGGCCAGCACCGGTGCGGGCAGACGGGACGGTGTGACGTAGAGGGTCTCCTCGAAGTAGGGGCCGTCGAGCGGGTCGGGCTTGTCGAAGACCGCGAGCACCTCGAGCGTGCCACCGCACATGATCCCCTCGACCGCGACCTCGCGACCGGGCACGAACTCCTCCACGAGGAGCGCGTCCCCGCAGGCGATCGCCCGGGCTCGTACGGCTGCGGCGCGGGCGGCATCGGGGTCGTCGGCCCGGATCACACCCTGGCTGCCCGAGAGGCTCGCCGGCTTGACCACGCACGGGAAGCCGACGTCGGGCACGCGGTCGACGTCGTCGATCTCGGCCCACCGGGGCTGGGGGACCTCCGCAGCCCCGAGCGCGTGGCGCAGCGCCCGCTTGTCGCGGGTGCGCGCCGCGGCCTCGGGTGGGTTGTGCGGGAGGCCGAGGATCTGTGCGGTGCGGGCGGCGAGGACGACCCCCTGGTCGTCGACGGCGACGACGGCGTCGACCGGCCCGCGGCCGTCGAGATCGGCGA
>JBJSXO010000196.1:0-5944 GCA_046086425.1 Actinomycetota bacterium
GCCCGGATGCGGTGAGCAGCTCGACGCGGGGGGTGAGGCGCGCGGCGCCCTCGACCTCGTGGGTCACCGGGCGGGTGCCTACCTCGGCGAGGTCGTCGAACTCCTCGGCGAAGGCGGCCATGAACGCCTTGTAGGCGTCGAGGGGCATCGGCTGGTCGAGCACCCAGCTCGTGTCCGGGGTGGCGTACACCGCCGCGGCCGGGAACGCGCGGGTGCCGCCGACGTGGTCGATGTGGGCATGGGTCAGCACGCAGCGGCGCACCGGACGGTCGAGCTCGGCGACCGCCGCGGCGAACGGCTCCCACTGGGAGCACACCATCAGGGTGTCGACCACGGTGAGGCCGTCGTCGTCGACGACCACCCCGGCGTTGGCCACCCCCGTCTCCCCGCCGGCCTGCAGCCAGACGAACACGCCGTCGGCGAGCTCGTGGAGGGTGTCGGTGGGGACGGTCACCGTCGTCAGGCTAGTGAGGGTGCCGGGGAGCGAGCCGCTCGCCGCAGGATGGCCCGCCGCGGCCGGCGTCGAAGTACCGTCTGCGCATGTCCGAACGCACCAAGACCATGCCCCGCCGCTCCTGCCACGCCACGCCGGGATCCAACGAGAAGATGCTGGGCAAGGCACCGGGCCTCGGCGCCGACCAGGTCTTCCTCGACCTCGAGGACTCGGTGGCGCCGCTCGAGAAGGAGGCCGCGCGGGAGAAGGTCGTGCGGGCCATCAACGACCAGGACTGGGGTGACACGGTCCTGTGTGTGCGTGTGAACGCCTGGGACACCGAGTGGACCTACCGCGACGTCACCTACGTGGTCGAGAACGCCAGCGAGCGCCTCGACGAGATCATGCTGCCGAAGGTGCAGTCGGCGGCCGAGGTGGTCGCGCTCGACCTCCTGCTCACCCAGATCGAGAAGGCCACGGGCCGGGCGAGCCGGGTCGGCATCGAGGCCCAGATCGAGACCGCCCAGGGACTCATCAACGTGGAGGAGATCTGCGCGGCGAGCGACCGGCTCGAGACCATCATCTTCGGTCCGGCCGACTTCGCGGCCTCCACGGAGATGCCGGTCCTCACCGGTGGCGTGCAGATCCCCGAGTACCCGGGCGACCACTTCCACTACGTCTTCTCGAAGATCCTCATGGCCGGCCGGGCCAACGGGCTGCAGGTCATCGACGGTCCGTACCTCAAGATCCGCGACCTCGACGGCCTGCGTGACTACGCGATGCGCACCCGCATCCTCGGCTACGACGGCAAGTGGTCGCTGCACCCCGACCAGGTGACCGTGATCAACGACGTCTACACCCCGACCCAGGAGCAGTTCGACCATGCGTTCGACCTGCTCGAGGCCTACGAGAAGGCCACGACCGAGGGCGATCGTCGCGGTGCGGTGATGTTCGGCGACGAGATGATCGACGAGGCGAGTCGCAAGATGGCGACGAAGTTCGTCGGTCGCGGCGAGCGGGCCGGTATGACCCGTAGCGCCGCGGTGCCCGAGGCCTGATTGCGCCTCGCCACGGTCCGCACCGCAGCGGGAACCCGGGCCGCGCGCGTCGAGGGTGCGCAGGTCGTCGAGCTCGTGGTGCCCGACGTGGGGGTGCTGCTCGCGTCGGGGGTGGACCCGGCCGACGCCACGGCGGCCGGGTCGGTGCACGAGGTCGACCAGGTGGACTTCGCGCCGGTGGTCCCGCGACCCGACAAGGTGCTCTGTCTCGGTCTGAACTACCGGGCCCACATCGCGGAGATGGGCCACGCGCCGCCCGAGCATCCGACCGTTTTCGCCAAGTTCGCGGTCGCGCTCGTCGGCGCCCGCGACGACATCTGGCTGCCGCGCGAGTCGGAGCAGGTCGACTGGGAGGCCGAGCTGGGGATCGTCATCGGACGGGCCGTGCGCCGGGCGTCCGCGGCCGAGGCCCGCGCCGCGATCGCCGGATTCACGGTCGTCAACGACGTGAGCATGCGCGACTGGCAGTACCGCACGCCGCAGTGGGACCAGGGCAAGACATGGGAGCACGCGACCCCGATCGGCCCCTGGCTGGTGACCCCCGACGAGGTCGAAGGCGCCGCCGACCTCCGGATCACCTGCGCGGTCGACGGCGAGACCGTCCAGGACGGGCGGACCGCCGACCTGCTGTTCGATCCGGTGACGACGGTGCAGTACCTGTCCACGGTGTGCACGCTCGTTCCCGGCGATGTCATCTCCACCGGGACGCCGGCCGGGGTCGGCCACGGCCGCACCCCGCCGGTCTACCTGCGCGCCGGCCAGACGGTTCGCACCGAGATCGAGGGGATCGGCGCGTTGGTCAACCGCTGCGTGCCCGACCCCACCTGATCCATCTCACTGATCCACCTCGTCCGACCGCCTCACCCGGCCGACCGGGGGCGTCAGCTCCGGGCGAGGGCGTCCTCGGCGAGGCGGCGGGCGATCACGCGCAGGCACAGGGTCTCGTCGGCGCCCTCGAAGATCGACAGGACCCGCGCGTCGACGAAGTACCGCGAGACGGCGAACTCCTCGGCGTAGCCCATGCCGCCGTGGAGCTGCATGGCCTCACGGGTGACCCACTCCGCAGCCCGGCAGACGTAGGCCTTGACCATCGACGCCTCGAGCGCGCCCTCGCCGCGGCCCATGAGCGCGGCCACGTGGTAGCCGAACTGCCGGCCGGCCTGGATGAGAAACGCCATGCGGGCGATCTTGGCCCGGGTCAGCTGGTAGTCGAACACCGGCTGGCCGAAGACGACCCGGTCCTGTGCGTACTGGAGGCCGGCGTCGAACGCAGCCTGCATGAGGCCGACGGCCCGGGCCGCGGTCTGGAGGCGCCCGTTCTCGAAGCCCTCCATCTGGAGGTAGAAGCCCTTGCCGAGACCGCCCTCCTCGCCGATGAGGTTCTCGCGGGGGACGAACCAGTCGCTGAACGCGACCTCGTAGGAGTGCATGCCGCGGTAGCCGAGAGTGTCGATCGCCCGGCCTTCCATCGTCCCGCCGCCCTCCTGGGTGAAGGCGAAGGAGTGCCCGGGCGCGGGCTCCTTGTCGACGACGAACACCGACAGGCCGCGGTGACCAGCCGAGCGGTCGGGGTCGGTGCGGGCCAGGAGCATCACGACGTTGGCGCGCCCGGCGAAGGTGCACCACGTCTTCACGCCGTTGATCAGGTAGCCCCCCTCGGTCGGGGTGGCGCTCACCTTCACGCCGGCCACATCGGAGCCGTAATCGGGCTCGGTGGCCATGATCCCGGCCATGAGCTCGCCGGTGGCGATGCGGGGCAGCCAGCGCTGCTTCTGCTCCTCGGTGCCGCCGCGCACGATGGCCCGGGTGATGATCTCGGGTCGGGTGATGAGCGAGCCGCCCATGCCGAGCGAGCCCCACGAGAGCTCCTCGGTCGCGACGACCATGCCCATGTAGTCGTTCTCGTCGCCGCCCGCGAAGCCCCCGTACTCCTCGGGGACCGACAGCCCGAAGCAGCCGATCTCGGCGAGACCCTCGATGACCGACTCGGGGATGTCGAGGTTCTCGCGGTGGACGGACTCCGCGACCGGACGGATCTTGTCCTCGGCGAAGCGCCGGAACGTCTCGCGCACGAGGTCGAAGTCCTCCGAGAGGTGGCTCGGGCCCCCGCCCTGGCGTGCGGCCTCCTCGGCAATGCGGTCGAGGAACTCGGGGGAGCGGTGCGCGCCGACGAAGCCGAGGGCCCCGTCGAGGACGCCGGGCGCGACGCCCCACACGTCCTCCCGGCTGACCACCCGGCCGTAGATGTCGAAGATCGCGTCGGCGATGTAGCCGGTGGCGAGCAGGGCCTCGTAGGCGCCGGCCTCGCCGTAGTGCAGCATCACCCGGCAGCCCTCGACGGCACTCGCCGCGTGCGCAAGGTCGTAGGCGAGCACCTGGTGCTCGTCGAGCCTGGCGACCGCGATGCGCCCGTCGACCGCCGAGCGCGTGGCCAGGGTCCGACAGGCAGCGTCGACGACCTCGGCGACGAGGTCGATGGCCGCCTTGGCGGCCGGGAGGTCCGGAGTGATGTCGGCGTCGTCCATGACGCGGAGCCTACCGACGCCGAAGCGGGCCCGAGACCGCGGGGCGGGCCCGGGGGCTACCGCGCGGCCGTGCCTGCGGGGCCGGGCCCGGGGCCGGGCGTCCCGGTGGTCGTCGGTGGGGTGGTGGGCGCCACGGTGGGCGGCACGGTCGCCGCCGTGGTCGCCGTGGTGTCCGGAGTCGTCGCCGGGACGGTGGGGCCGTCGGTGGTCTCGGTGGGCGCGGGTCCCGACCCGGCCGAGGTGGAGCCACGGGTCTCGACGAGCGATTGCGGACGGCCCGGCACCGCCTGGGCCCGGAGCCGGCAGGAGGCGTCGAGCCTCGTGAAGAGCGCGTCGCCGACGAAGGTGGCGCCCTCGGGGGTCAGATGCACCCCGTCGCCGGCGCGTGCGAGCACCCGGGTGCCGTCGTCGTCGACCGTTGCGGTGTAGGACCCGTCGGCGGTGTCGAGTAGGTCGTGCAGGTCGAAGTACTCCGCACTCGGCGCGGCGTCCACCACCGACCGGATCACTGCGGCGACGTCGCGGGCCCCCGCTTCCAGTCGCGGGTCGCGCAGCACCGGCGGACCGACCCAGTAGAGCGTGCCGCCACCGGCCGTGAGCGTGTCGACCATGGCCTGGGCCTTGGCGCGGTAGGTCGCCTTCCACGCGGGCTGGCCCGACGCGTCGACCGGCGTGGCCTGCGGCACCGACCAGTCGTTGGTGCCCATGACGAACACCACGACCTCCGGGCTCAGGCGGGGGAGCTCCTGGGCGACGCGTCCGGGCCAGTCGAAGAACCCGGGGCTCGAGAGCCCACTCGCCACTCGCGACTCGTAGACCGCAGCGACCACTCCGGTGCCGGCGAGCTTCTTCCCGAGACCGTTGCCCACCGAGTAGGCGATCGAGTCGCCGGCGATCCACACCCGCAAGGGGTCACCCGGGGTGAGCGCGCTCCGGCACGGGAGACCGGCAACGGTGCTGGTCGGAGACGCGGGGGTCGGGTCGGCCGCAACGCGCGGGGCCTTCGTGGCGCCGGCGTCGTCGCCGCCGGGCTGGGTGAGTGCGAGGGCGCCGCCCGCGAGGAGCGCAAGGAGCGCGACGGCTGCGACGGCCCCGGTGAGCCGTCGCCGCCGCTGCACGCGCCGCGTGGCGCGGCCACCACGAGGACCCGGGCTGCTCACGTGCGGCGCATCGGGGCGGCTCAGACGGGCTCGGGAGCCTGGTGGAGCTGGGTCCGGTAGAGGTCGGCGTAGAGGCCACCGGCCTCGAGCAGGTCCTCGTGGCGACCCTCCTCGGCGACCCGGCCGTCTTCGAGCACGAGGATCCGGTCGGCGGCCACGATCGTGGAGAGCCGGTGGGCGATCACGAGCGCAGTGCGCCCGGCGAGGGCGTCCGCCAGGGCCCGCTGGATGGCGAGCTCCGACTCGGCGTCGAGGTGGGACGTCGCCTCGTCGAGGATGACGATCGCCGGGTCCTTGAGCAGCATGCGGGCGATGGCCAGACGCTGCTTCTCGCCCCCCGACATCCGGTACCCGCGCTCGCCCACCACGGTGGCGTAGCCGTCGGGCAGCGTCGCGATGAGGTCGTGGATCCGTGCGTCCCGGCAGGCGTCGACGAGCTCGTCGTCGGTGGCGTCGGGTCGCGCGTAGCGGAGGTTGGCGGCGATGGTGTCGTGGAACAGGTGCGGGTCCTGCATGACCATCCCCACGGTGTCGCGCAGCGAGTCGAGCGTGACGTCGCGCACGTCGTGACCGTCGACGAGAACCCGGCCTTCCACCACCTCGTGGATGCGGGGCACGAGCAGCGCGCTCGTGGTCTTGCCGGCTCCCGACGGGCCGACCAGGGCGACGAACTCGCCGGGCTCGACGTCGAAGCTCACGTCGCGCAGGATCCAGGCGCTGGGGTCGTCGTCGGCGACGACGGCGCCCTCCTCGAGCGACGCGATCGAC
>JBJSXO010000197.1:0-8641 GCA_046086425.1 Actinomycetota bacterium
CTTCTCGGGGTCGTCCCTCCGGGATGCACGGCTGTGACCGCCGATGCGATACGCGCAGGCTGCTCCTAGGCCGCGAGCATGGGCCGGCGAATCCGTACCGAGAACCGGCGAATCCGTTCTCGACGAACGCACGGCTGCCTCAGATCAGGGCCACTGGTCAGCGATCGCGGACTTTCGCGCCGTCCCCCACCCGCAGGGGGACGGTGCGAATCCTGGCGCGAAACCGGGGATGGGGCGCCGCCCTGGACCGTGGATGGTATCGGGCAGGGGGCCGGGGTGGGCAACGTGCGTTGGCCCGACCGGAACGTGCGTTTGGTTCGGGCGTGGAGGCTCGGCGCCGACGCTGAGCGCGTGCGCTGCCGTCGAGCGACCGTGCTGGACGCGCCTTTCTGTCCCGTATAGACAGCCGGGAATGGCCCGTCGACACGTTGGCGCTGCGTCGGCTGGTTTCGGACCGCAGCGACGGGTGCTTCGAACGCCGACACGCGTCCTCGTGCTGGGTCTCGTGCTCATTGCGTGCGCTGGGGTTCACCCGGCCACCGCTTCGGGAGATGAGCCATTGGCCCGCATCAGTCGCGACGGTGATCGACTCGTCGACGAACAACGGCGCACCATCATCCTTCGCGGGGTCAACATGGTGTCGAAGACGTCGAAGTCGCCCGCCGAGATCGGCTTCGGTACCGACGACGCGCGCTTGCTCGCTGCCCGTGGCCTCAACGCGGTTCGGGTCGGTGTGATCTGGGCGAATGTGGAGCCGACGCCGGGGCGATATGACGACCGGTACCTCCGGAGCATCTCGTCGACGATCAGGCTGCTCGCGCGGCATGGCATCTACTCGTTGGTCGACTTCCATCAGGATCAGTACGCAGAGTCGATCGGCGACGGCGCGCCGGACTGGGCGGTCGCGCCCGGGGGGACCACGACGCCGGACTGTGGGTTTCCGCTCAACCTGTTCACGTTGCCGGACGGATCGCCGCATGCGGCGGCTCGACCTCCGCTCACCGGTGACGGCAACTGCCGCAGTGACGTCCGCATCGCTTGGGACGGATTCTGGTCGAACCAGTCGCTCGCCGGCGCCGGCGTCCAAGACCGGTACGTCGCGATGGTCGCGCGCGTTTTCCGTCGACTTGCCCCGAACGGATCGGCGATCCTCGGTTACGACCTGATCAACGAACCCTTTCCCGGGTCGACGTGGCCCGCGTGCTTCAGTGCCTATCCGAAACTCGATCTTTCCGGGGGCTGCCCTGAGTTCGACGCGGGAAGTCTCAGTGACCTCTACGTCCGCCTGATTGCCGCCGTTCGCAAGGCCGACCGCTACGCCATCTCCTGGTTCGAGTCGAACGTGCTGACCGGCCTGGGTGCCCCCGTCCTGCTCCGCGGCTTGGGGGGCCCGGATGACCAGATCGGTCTCACCTTCCACAATTACGACCCGGTGCCACCGGCGTTCACCGCACCGGTGCTCGCGGGTCTCGCCTATCAGCGGCGTCACGGAGTGCCGATCCTCGTGGGTGAGTTCGGGGCTTCCCCTGACGTCACCCAGATCGACGACGCCCAAGCCACGCACGACCAGTACATGGTCTCGGCGCTGTATTGGGCGTGGAACAACAACGCGCCGTTCAAGTTCAGCACGGGTCCGAGCACCGGCACCGCGTCCGACGACCCCGCTGCACAGTCCGTCGTCCGTGATCTTGCGGCACCGCTACGAGGAGACAACATCAACATCGATCTCCTCGACGCGCTCACGCGTGTCTATCCCCGGGCGATCGCCGGCACCCTGGAGAACTTCTCCTTCGATCCGGTGTCGGACTCGTTCCATCTCGAGTACCTGCCGTCCTCCCGGGAGGGATCGGCGCGTCGGACCGACATCGCGGTGCCCGCAGCGCGATTCCCGGATGGCTACACGGTGACCGTCGACGGTGGGCGGGTCGTCTCGCGTCTTCGTGCACCAGTGCTCGTCGTCGAGTCGACCGGACGGGGCCGGGTGACCGTCGATGTCGCCGCTCGGCCTGCGTCGTCCTCCGCGTCCCGGACTCGGGCTGGGCTCCCGAAGAGCGGCGTGTAGCCTCGCCGCCGTGCCCACGGCGAAGCGTCCGCGGAAGGCCCGTCCCGCTCGCCGCTCCACCTACGCCGTACGCATCGCACGGAAGCGGATGGCCATGGTCCGCCACGGTTACGACCGGGTGTTCGGCATCGGGGCGACCAAGACGGCCACATCGTCGTTCGGGGCGGCGATGGAACTTCTCGGCTTCCGGGGTCACGTCGGCTGGGATCCGAATCTCTTCCTCGCCCACCAGCGCGGCCAGCTCGACCCGATCCTCGCCGTGGCCCGCCACTACGAGGTGTTCGAAGACCTGCCGTGGGGCGAGGGTGACCTCTACAAGGTGCTCGACGTGCAGTTCCCCCGGGCCCGGTTCGTGCTGACAGTGCGCGACTTCGCGTCGTGGGCTCGCAGCCACGAGCGCCACTGGGGCCCGGAAGGGACTCTCCCGGACTGGCTGCGCATTGACGATTACCCGGAGCGCCGCGAGGAGATCGGCGCGGCGTACCTGCGGCGCAACGACGAGATCCGTGCCCACTTCGCCGATCGCCCGGGACGTCTCCTCGTGCTCGACATCGCCGGCGGGGAGGGCTGGTCGACGCTGTGCCCGTTCCTCGGGCTTCCCGTGCCCCCCGAGCCCTTCCCGGTCCTCAACGTCGCCCAGGTGAAGCGCTGACGACCGTGGTCGAGCGACCGTCCACCCGAATTCGCGTCTGCTTCCTGGGGAAGTCGGCGACGCTCGGCGGCATGGAGCGTCTGCTCGGCTCGGCCGTGGAGTACCTCGATCCCGACCGATTCGAGTCGATGATCCTGCTGCGCGAGGGCGGTCCCCTGCTTGCGCACTACCAGCGGTTCGCGGCGACCCACCTCTACACGCCGCCGGCTGTGCCTCCTCGCCGACGGTTCGCCCGACTCCGGCACCGCGGCCGTCGGACGGCCGCAGCCCCCGCCGATCCGCTCGAAGGGTGGGCGCGCAAGGTGGTGACCGGGTTCGACCCCCACGTGATCGTCTTCCACCACAGCGTCGAGATCCCGCGTTACACCCCGCTGGCCGATCTCGGCGTCCCGACGATCCAGACCTTCACCCAGCACTGGTCGATGATGTCGACCTACAGCGAGGCCTGGCTCGAGACCCTCGCGTCGCGGACGCACTACCAGTGCGAAGGGCAGACGTCGGTGGCCAACGCGCGGTTCCTGCTCGGCATCCCGGAGGATCGGATCAGCGTCTTCTGCATCGGTCCCGACCAACCCGAGCGTGATCGGCAGCTCGCCGACCCTGCCCGACCCCGTCGGGCCGACCTCGGGATCCCCGACGACGCGCTCGTGGTCTGCACCGTCGGCAACCTGGGGATCTCGAAGGGCGCCGACATCTGGCTCCGGGCCGCGGCCGAGCTCCGCCGGCGCCGCCCGGACGTGCCCTGGCGGTTCCTCTGGGTCGGTGGGTCGGAAGCGCAGTGGAACGGCGTTCGGGGCCAGGTACTCCACCGCATCGTCGCCGACCTCGACCTCGCCGACGTCGTCACCTTCGTGCCGCAGGTCCGCAACGTGTTCGCCTACGGGGCGATGGCCGACATCTACGTCCAGCCGTCACGCGACGACGCCTTCCCCGGAGCCACCCTCGAGGCGATGTCGATGGCGAAGCCCGTGGTGTCGTTCCCGATCGGGATCGGGGCCGAGCCGGCGGCCATCGACGCGCTCGTGCGTGTCGACGTCATCGGACCCGTGGCCCTCGCCGACGGCATCGAGCGCCTTGCCGAAGATCCGGTGCTGCGGACTCGGCTCGGCGAGGCCGGCCGCCGGCTCGTCGACGAGCAGTACGAGATCCGCGACGTGGTGCGCCGCTACGGCGAGCTCATCGAGTCGGTGGTGGCCCGCGGGCTGGACTGATCGGTGCGCATCGCCCGTTTGCGTCGGCGACGATGACGCGACGATGACGCGACGACAACGCGACGATGACACTGAGGGCAATTCGTCCAGGCCCAAAGTCACATCCTCGGTGAGCGAGTCCGCCGAACGCGCGGGAAACGGCAGGTATACGACTGGTTTGCGAAGCTTCGAGTCATTGATCCGCGGTCATACCCAGTCGGGCAGGCTTCGGGAAAGGAAGTGGCACCATCCGTAAGTCCATCTTCGCGATCTTCGCGGTGGCGGCGTTGACGGGATCGCTCACCATGATCTCGGTCGCGCCAGCCGGGGCGAATCCGATCGACATCGAGATCACGGTGAACAAGGAAGTGGTCAACCCCCCCCAGGCCCAGACCCAGTTCACGATCAAGTATTCGTGTAGCGACGGCGAGGACTTCTCCGAGAGCGGTACGAAGACGCTGAACTGGCGTCAGATCGGCAACGGCATGTGGAAGCTGCTTCCGCCGCAGGCCGACTTCTACGTCGACCTCAGCGAGGCCGAGAACGACGTCACCTGCACCATCAGCGAGACCAACGCAGGCGGCGCGACCTCCTCGACCATCACCTGTGACGACGCTGACAACGCGACCTGCTCGTCGAGCACCACGGTGACGATCGACGAGGAAGAGGACGAGAGCGCAACGGCCGAGTTCACGGTGAAGAACGACTTCACCCCGGCGGCTCCGTCCGGCGGCGGCGCAGCGGCCGCGACGGCGGTCCCGGCTGCCCCGCAAGTGACCGGCTGAGCGATCAGCCTGGCACCAGCCAGAGCACCGACGACGCGGCCGGCCTTCGGGCCGGCCCCGCTCGCGTCCGGTCCCGGATCCACCGGTCCCGGATCCGGCCTTCCCGACTGAGGAACGCTCAGGGAGGTGACTGGCGCGGCGGTCTGCGTGCATCTTCACTGGCGTCGAGACCCGACCGGGAGGAACGCCATGGACACTCGCAGGATCGGCACCATCGCAATCGCAACCTGCTCGCTCGGCGCCGCCGTGCTGCACTTCACGGCGCTGGGTGCACACTGGGACGAATACTGGCTCTACGGCGTGTTCTTCGCCGGCGTCGCGTGGTTCCAGGCTCTCTGGGCGGGGTGGGTCGTGTACCGGCCGTCGCGCGCCACGCTCGT
Organism: Actinomycetota bacterium; assembly: GCA_046086425.1. Classification (GTDB taxonomy): domain Bacteria; phylum Actinomycetota; class Acidimicrobiia; order IMCC26256; family PALSA-555; genus CAIUKV01. The sequence goes on from JBJSXO010000197.1 coordinate 5,070, forward strand.
CGTCGGCGTAGCGGCCAATGCCGCCGTGGTCGCCGTGTGGGCGCTGTCGCGCACGGTCGGTGTGGGCGTCGGTCCGGCCACCGGTCCCGAGGCCCTCGGGTTCCCCGACGGCCTGGCGACGCTCCTCGCCCTCGTCGTCATCGTGGTCGGCGCTGCGCTGCTCGCGTCCGCCGCACAGGGCCGGTGGGCAATCGCCTCGGCACGTGCGGTGCTCGGTGTGGTCGTCGCAGTCACGGTGATCACGGTGACCGTGGCGATCGGAGCCCCCGAGTCCTCGGCCGAGCACGAGCACGGGCCGCGCGCGGACACTCGTGCCGCAGCCGGTCCGGGACACGCCCACGACAACGAGGAGGCGCACGACGACGGCGCCGCGGACGGTGCCTCGGCGCGTGAGCAGGCTGCCGCCGCCCGACTGGTCCGGGACACGGCTACGGCGGTCGCCCGGTACGCCGACGTCGAGGTGGCGCGCGCGGCCGGCTTCCGGCCCAACCCCACCCAGACCGGACCGTTGGTGCACTGGCCGAACTTCGCGAATCGGCGGGACGACGCCGTGCTCGACCCCGAGCGTCCCGAGGGGCTCGTGTACTACCGGACGCCCACCGGCACCATGCACCTCGTCGGCGCGCTCTACACCGCCGGCCCCGGTGCCACCCCGCCGGCGCCCGGCGGCGACCTCACCCGCTGGCACTCTCACACCCCGGGTTGTGCACACCCGGCCGACACCCCCGGGTGTGAGGACCAGGTGCGGATGTACATGCTGCACGTCTGGCTGACCGACCGGGCCCAGGACCCGTTTGCCGACACCCTGCGGGGCGCGGTCGGGGCCGGCGGGCGGGCGGGCGGGAGCCACGCCCAACACGGGAGCGGCCGGATCTAGCCCGACGGTTCCGCTACGGTCCCGATCCGTGGGTTGGGTCGACGACGGGCCGGCGTGATCAAGTACCTCGGGTCCAAGCGCCGACTGGTCCCCGTGCTCGGCGAGATCTACGCGAGCTCCGGGGCGACGACCGCCCTCGACCTGTTCACCGGGACCACCCGGGTTGCGCAGGAGTTCAAGCGCCGGGGCGCCACCGTCACCGCCGCCGACCGCGCGACGTACGCGCACATCTTCGCCTCCTGCTACGTAGAGACCGACGCCACCGTGGTCGATCTCGACGAGGTACGCGTTGCGATCGACGCCCTGAACCGTCTCCCCGGCGCCCCGGGCTACTTCACCGAGACCTTCTGCGTGCAGTCGCGGTACCTCCATCCGAAGAACGGGGCGCGCGTCGACGCGATCCGCGGTGTTCTCGCAACTCGCTACGCGGGGTCACCGATGTTCCCGATCCTGCTGACGAGCCTGATCGAGGCGGCCGATCGTGTCGACTCGACCACCGGGCTCCAGATGGCATACCTGAAGCAGTGGGCACCGAGAGCGTTGCGCGACCTCGAGTTGCGCGTACCCGAGCTGCTGCCCGGCCCAGGAACCGCCGTGCTCGGCGACGCGCTCGAACTCGCCCCGCGTCTCGGTGCCTTCGACCTCGCCTACCTCGACCCGCCCTACAACCAGCACCGCTACTTCACCAACTACCACGTGTGGGAGACGCTGGTGCGCTGGGACGCCCCCGAGGTCTACGGCGTGGCGTGCAAGCGTGTCGACAGCCGTGACGACGCGACCAAGAGCGCCTTCAACGCCAAGCGGCAGATGCCCGATTCGCTGCGTCAGGTCGTCGCCGGCGTGGACTGCCGCCTGCTCGTACTCTCGTACAACGACGAGGCGTGGATGGACCTCGCCGATCTCGTCGCGCTGGGCGCCACCCGCGGTGCGGTCGAGGTCGTGGCCTTCGACTCGAAGCGCTACGTCGGTGCCCAGATCGGGATCCACAACCCAGCCGGGGAGCGGGTCGGCGAGGTCTCCCACCTGCGCAACCGCGAATACCTCGTGGTTGCGGGGGATCCCGAGGCCGTCGCCCGGGCGGTCGCCCCGGTGTCCGAGTGCCGGGTGGGTCTCTCAGACGCCGCGGTCGTCGGCTCCGGACCCGGTGCGCCACCGGTTCCAGGGCCACGCGCCGTCGATCTCGACCTCGAGTGAGAAGCTGAGCAGGATCCGGATCACGACGATGAGGCCGAGGACGGCGACGTTCTCGAGCGTGGGGTCCACGGCGATGGTGCGGATGATGTCGCCGATGATCAGCACCTCGAGGCCGAGCAGGATCACCCGGCCGAGGTTGCGCCGGAGCTCGGTGTACGCCCCCGGCGAGCGCACGAGCAGGCGCCGCACGTAGAGACCGAGCATGGCGACGCCCCCCAGCACGAGGATGGCCGCCCCGACGCCCTCGACCACTTTGGCGACGTCGTCGAGCACCTCCTCGTAGGACATGGCGACACGGTATCGCTAGTCTCCGGGCCGTGATCCTCTCCGACGTCACGATCCGCCAGGCCCTGGCCGAGGGCCGCATCGTCATCGACCCGATGATGGACGGGGCCGTGCAGCCCTCCTCGGTCGACCTGCGCATCGACCGGTACTTCCGGGTGTTCCGTAACGACACCACGCCGTTCATCGACCCGAAGCAGCCCCAGGAGGATCTCACCGAGCTGGTCGAGGTGCAGGACGACAACGCCTTCATCCTCCACCCGGGCGAGTTCGTGCTCGCCTCGACGCTCGAACGGGTGGCCGTGGCCGACGACATGGTCGGCCGCCTCGAGGGAAAGAGCTCGCTGGGCCGACTCGGCCTGCTCATCCACAGCACGGCCGGCTTCGTGGACGCCGGGTGGGACGGGCACCTCACCCTCGAGCTGTCCAACGTCGCCAACCTGCCGATCGCGCTCTACCCGGGGATGAAGATCGGCCAGATCTCGTTCCTGCAGATGACGACCCCGGCCGAGAACCCCTACGGCAGCACGGCGACCGGCTCGAAGTACCAAGGCCAGCACGGCCCGACCCCGAGCCGCTACTACCTCAACTTCCGCGACCGCTAGCCCGACGGGCCCGTGGCTGTCGGTCGGGCTCAGATGCCGGGCTGGAAGTTCGCGCTGGCCGGCGCAGCCGCGCGTTCGCCGCGCTCCATCGCCTCCACGAGGATCTCGGCGATGTCTTGCACCTGTACGTCCTCGTTGCCCTGGCCCTTCACGCCGTCCTCGAGCATCACGTAGCAGAACGGGCACGCCACCGCGACCCGTGACGCGCCGGTGGCCAGCGCCTCCTGGGCCCGCTCGGTGTTGACGTTCTTGCCCGTGTGCTCCTCCATCCACATGCGGGCGCCGCCGGCGCCGCAGCACATGCCCTTCGTGCCGTTGCGCGGCATCTCCACGATGTCGATGCCCGCGAGGGAGCCGATCACCTTGCGCGGGGCCATGTAGACGTCGTTGTGGCGACCCAGGTAGCACGAGTCGTGGTAGGTGACCCGCTCGTCGAACGATGCGCCGACGAGGTTGAGGCGACCGGAGTCGACCAGCTCGGTGAGCAGCTGCGAGTGGTGGAGCACCTCGTAGTGGCCGTCGAGCTGCGGGTACTCGTTCTTGAGCGTGTTGAAGCAGTGCGGGCACTGGGTGATGATCTTCTTCACGCCCATGCCGTTCATCATCTCGATGTT
>JBJSXO010000198.1:0-37431 GCA_046086425.1 Actinomycetota bacterium
TCTCGAGCGCTTCCAGCGCCACGGTGTCGTGGACACTCCACGACGTGCAGGAGCCTCAGTTGCCGAGGCCGACCACCCCGATGTCCACGAGCCGCGACCACTCGTCGAGGTCGGCGCGGGTCTGCTCACCTTCGGCGCCGACCCGCTCGCCGGCCCACCAGACCTCGACGCGCGCGCCGTCGGCGGCGAACCGGCGCTCCCATTCCTCGACGATGGCGATGTAGGAGCGCCAGGCCTGGTCGAGCCGCAGCCCGACGATCTTGCCCTCGAGCCCGCCGTCGACCGACCACGTGGGGGTCTCGGGCTCGCCGGGCGGGAGCACCCGCGGGTCGAGGATGGTCGTGGTGGCCGTCATGGGTGCTCCCTCCTCGTGATCAGCGCTGTGAGTGTGTGCTCGGGTCTACCAGGCGGTCCCGTAGCGGTCCCGGTGGGTGTGCCCGGCGACCGGCTCGCGCCGGGGCGGGCCGAGCCGGCGCGCCGGATGCCCGATGGGCACGACCGCCGTGGGGACGACGTGCTCGGGGAGGCCGAGCACGTCGCGGATCTCGTCGGCACCGGCGGCCAGGGTCGTGAGCGCCGAGGCGAGCCCGAGGGCGGAGGCAGCGAGCAGCAGGTTCTGCACGCACGGGAAGATCGACGACGCAACGGTGGCGGGCAGGCCGCGCTCGACGTCGGCACACACCACCACGAGCACCGGGGCGCTGCGGTAGCCACCGCCGGAGAAGCCCTGGTCCACCTCGGCGAGCAGGGCGGCCGGGATCCGGCCCGCCGAGAAGGCACGCCCGGCCGTGGTCCACGCGGCTTCGGTGGCATCGTGGATCACGGTCTGCACCGACCGGTCACGCACGACGACGAACTCCCAGGGTTGCTTGTTCTCGGCGCTCGGCGCGTGGGTCGCCGCGCGGAGGATCAGCTCCACGGTCGCGTCGTCGACCGGCGTGTCGGCGAACTGCCGGCAGGCGCGCTGCGCGAAGACCACGTCGAAGAACGGGGGACCTCCGTCGGGCGTCATGTCGGCATGCTGGTCACGTCGGCCTCCACGTCGGCGAGCTCTCGGGAATCATGACAGGCCGACCGGTCCCGGACACTCGCCGACGCCGCCGCTTCGGCGACCGGGCTACGATCCGAGCGGCCGGTCCCGCGGTGGTGCAACCGCAGGTCGGCGAACGCCTACCGACGATGCCCCGAGGAGCAGCCATGGCCCCCGAGACCCCCACCGAGACGCGCTACGCGCCGCCGCGCATCGTGACGCGAGACCGGCTCGACGGGCTCCTCTTCACCCCGAAGAGCGATCCGGGCGGGATGGTCAGCGACGCCCACCTCAAGGAGCACGTCACCCCGGTGGTCTGGGCGCACGACTCCGGGGACGGCGCGCGACCCTGAGCGGCGACGTCGCTGGTCCCGCTGGGCGCCCGGGCGTGTCTTCCTCCCTGCGCAGTCGTGCGCGCCGCCTGCTGCACCGCTCCCGACCCGGGTCGTCGACCCCGGATGCGTCCGAGCCCACCGCAGTCGAGTTCGTGGACGGCGCCGAGATCCTCGCGCGCCTGCGCGCGCTGCCCATCAGCACCTGGAACTACGTCTGGGACCCGCCCACGACCCGTCACCTCGGGCCGATGGCCCAGGACTTCCGGGCGGCCTTCGGTCTCGGTGACGACGACACGAGGATCCACGCAGTCGACGCCACCGGCGTGAGCCTGGTGGCGATCCAGGCGCTGTGCCGCCGGATCGAGTCCCTCGAGGCCCGCGTGGCCGAGCTCGAGCCCCCGTCCCCACCGGCCGCGACCCCCGGGAGCCCGCGATGACCGTGACCCATCCCATGCTCCTCGCTCCTGGCCGCATCGGCGGCATGGAGCTGCGCAACCGCGTCGTCATGACGGCGATGGACCAGAACGTGTGCACCGACGACGGCTTGTTGACCGAGCTCAACTTCGCGCACTACGAGGCGCGTGCTCGTGGTGGTGTGGGCCTGCTCACGCTCGAGACGGCTGCGGTCGCGTATCCGGTCGGCGCGACGTCGCGTCATCAGCCGTCGCTCTCGAGCGACGCGTGCATCGCGGGTCTCCGCCGCCTCGCCGAGCTCGTGCACCCGCACGGGGCCAAGGTCGTGGTGCAGATCAACCATCACGGCAAGACGGCGGGTGTCGACGCGATGGAGGACCGAGAGCAGATCGTGCCCTCGGTGCCGGTGCCCGACGACCAGGTGACGCTCGACCACCTCACGGTGGACGAGATGATGAAGATGGCAAGGCTCACCGGGGGCAAGAAGCCGATTCGGCGCGAGGCGACCGTCGACGACCTGCTCTGGGTGGTCGACATGTTCGCGGACGCGGCCGAGCGTGTGCAGCGCGCCGGCCTCGACGCAGTGGAGGTGCAGACGGGGCACGGGTACCTGATGTCCACCTTCCTCTCGCCCAAGTACAACCGGCGTACCGACGACTACGGCGGCTCACGGGAGAACCGGGCCCGGCTCATGTGCGACGTCATCCGCGCGGTGCGGGCCCGGGTCGGCCCGGACTTCCCGATCATCGTGCGGATGGACGCCATCGAGTACGGCGAGGGGGGTACCACCCTCGAGGACTCGGCGGCCTACGCGCGGCTGGCCGAGGCCGCGGGTGCCGACGCGATCAGCGTGTCGGCGAACGCGCCGAACGCCGTGGGACCGGGCTTCACCCTTGCGCCACTGCCGTGGGAGCCGGGCCAGTTCGTGCCCTTCGCCACGGCCGTCAAGGCCGCGGTGCGCGTGCCGGTGATCGCCGCCGGCCGGCTGATGCCCGACGAGGCGGAGCAGGTGCTCGCGCGCAGGGACGCCGACGTCATCGGGATGGGCCGGCAGCTCCTCGCCGACCCCGACCTCCCCAACCGACTCGCCGCCGGCCGCCCCGACCTCGTGCGGACCTGCATCAACTGCTACGTGTGCGTGGCCGAGAACTTCTTCGACGACGTGCCGGTGTGCGCGGTCAACGCCGACCTCGGCCACTACGACCGCCCGCCGGCTGCACCGGCCGATCCGGCCCGTCATGTGGTCGTGGTCGGGGGCGGTCCCGGCGGTATGGAGGCCGCGCGGCTTGCGGCCGACCGCGGCCATCGGGTGACCCTGCTCGAGCAGCACCACCACCTCGGTGGCACCACGCGGTTCTCGTCGCTCACCACACCCATGAACGGCGAGCTGGTCCGCTACCTGTCGGCGGCGGTCACCGAGGCGGGGGTGGACGTGCGGCTGGGGACGGCGGCGACGGTGGCGTCGGTTGCGGCGCTCACACCCGACGTGGTCGTGGTCGCCACCGGCGCTCGCCGCGACCGGCCCGACGTCCCGGGCGCGGAGCTCGACCACGTGCTGTCGGGCGACGACCTGCGCGCGCTGCTCACGGGTGACGATCCCGCAGCCGCCAAGCGCCTCGGGATCGTGGCGCGGCTCGTGGTCCGCGCCGGGCGCGTGCTGAGGCTGACCGACGACATGTCGAGGGTCCGCAAACTGTCCCGCCGGTGGATGCCGCTCGGCAACGACGTCGTGGTCCTGGGTGGTGGCCTCGTCGGTGTGGAGCTCGCCGAATTCCTGGCCGAGCGGGGCCGGCGGGTCACCGTGCTCGAGCCCGGCGACAAGCTCGGGCTCGAGATGGCGCATCCGCGCCGAGCGCGCGCGCTCAAGGATGCACGTGATCACGGCGTGGGCTTCGTCACCGGTGCGACCGTCACGGCGATCGACGAGCAGGTGGTGCGGTACACGGTGGGCGGCGAGGAGCAGTCGGTGGCCGCCGACGCGGTGATCATCGCCAGCGGGATCCACGGCGACACGGGCCTCGCCGACGCGCTGCGTGCCGCCGGCCTCGAGGTCCACGTGGTGGGGGATGCCGGTCACGTGGGCTACATCCAGAACGCCATCGCCACGGGCAACGCGGTCGGCCGCACCGTCTGAGCCGCGACGACGACCCGCCGCCGAGTGCGCGGGCCGGGAATGACGAGCAGGAAGGGACGGCGATGCCCGCCGAGCACACGATCGGTCTCTGGTTCGACGTCGCTGCGGTCGACGCGGCGGTAGCGGGCGCCGCGCCCCGGCAACCGTAGGCTGAGGGCCATGGCCGACCGGAACGTCCTGGGCGGGGACCTCGAGCCCTGCGGGTTCGACCCGGTCACGGGGTTCTACCGCGACGGGTGCTGCTCGACCGGCCCCGAGGACCTGGGGAGCCACACGATCTGTGCCGTGGTGTCGTCCGAGTTCCTGGAGCACCAGCGGGGGATCGGCAACGACCTGAGCACGCCCATGCCGGCGTACCGGTTCCCCGGCCTGAACCCCGGGGACCGGTGGTGCGTCACCGCGCGCAACTGGCTGCGAGCCCACCTTGACGGTTGCGCCGCCCCGGTGGTGCTGGCGTCGACGCACGAGCGGGCCGTGGACATCGTGCCGCTCGAGGTGCTGCGCGCCTACGCCGTCGACGTGCCCGGGGACCTGCGCGAGCTCGACGACTGAGCCCCCGGGTGGCTCACTCGGGCGCCCGGCCGTAGAAGACCCGGTCCACGACGCGTCGTGCCCGGCGGGTCACGCGCCGGAACTCGTCGCGCAGCTCAGTCCGTGGCTCGTGGGTGAAACCGAGGAGCCGGCCGATGCGGACGTCCTCGGGACTCCCGGGCAGCGCGTCACCGGGCTGGCCCAGGACCAGGTAGCGCGCGTTCCGGGCTCGTTCGCAGAAGCGGTAGGCCTCCTCCATCGTGGCGCCGTCCTCCGCCGCGAGCAGCCCGGCGGCGACCAGGCGGTGGATGCCCTCGATGGTGGCTGGGGTCCGGATCGCCGGCGTGGACCCGCAGTGCTGCAGCTGGAGCAGCTGCACGGCGAACTCCACGTCGGTGAGTGCGCCCTTGCCGAGCTTGAGGTGGAACTGGGGGTCTTCACCCGGCGGGATGCGTTCCTGCTCGACCCTGACCTTCACCCGCCGGATCTCCCGCGTGAACTCCTCGGGGAACGGCTCCCGCACCACGTACGGCTCGACGAGGTCCATGAACGCTGCGCCCACGTCGGCGTTCCCCGCGACCGGCCGGGCTCGCAGCAACGACTGGAATTCCCACGGGAGCCCGTACTCCTCGTAGTACGACGCGTAGGCGTCGAGGGAGCGGGCCAACGCGCCCTTCTTGCCCTCGGGGCGGAGGTTCGCGTCGATGCGGAATGTCTGCCCTTCGGCCGTGGTCGCGCCGATCTCGCCCACGAGGTCGGCCGCCAGCCGCAACGCGTCCTCGTACCGGGTGGCACCGTCGCCCGCGTAGACGAAGAGCACGTCGATGTCGGACGCGTACGAGAGCTCGCGGCCACCGAGGCGGCCCATGCCGATGACCGCAAACGGCAGGCTCGTACTCAGCGACTGCAGTGCCGCCTCGACTGCTGCTTCCGCCAGGTTGCTCAGCTCGCGCGCGGTCACCTCGATCGGAGCCAGCCCGAGCACGTCTCGCGCCGCGATCCGGAGGAACTCCCGCCGCTTGAACCGGCGCAGCCCAGCCCGCCGCTGGTCGACGTCGGACCGCCACTGGAGGGTCTCGAGCGCCTCCTCGACGAGCTCGTCCCGGGTGCGCTCGCGCAGGAGCGCGTCGTCGTCGCCCAGCGTCTCGAGGAACGCCGGCTGATGCAGGAGCGACTCACCGAGGAACCGGCTCGAGCCGAGGACCCGGCAGGCGCGCTCGGCGGCGCCGGTGGAGTCACGGAACGTGACGGCGAGCGCGGTCCCCCGCGTGGGGCCCTCGGCGAGCCTCCGGAGCTGGAGGAGCCCGAGATCCGGGTCGGGCGCGCCCGAGAGCCAGTCGAGGATGACCGGGAGCATCTCGCCGAGCACCCGGGACGTACGGGAGAAGCCGCGGGTGAGCTCGCGCAAGGCGTCACGCGTGTGCTGTGCATCGACGAACCCGAACGCCGCCAGGCGCTCCTCGGCGGCTTCCGGGCTGAGCGAGCCCCGGCCGGCCAGCGTGTCGAGGAGCGGGGCGAAGAACAGGCGCTCGTGCAGCGCGCGCACCGTGGCCTGGTGTGCCCGGTGCTCGGCGAGGAACGACTGGAGCCCGGTGGCCCGGGGCTGGTCCCGGTAGCCGAGCACCCGGGCGAGCAGCGTGAGCTCGGCCTCGTCGCTGGGCAGCGTGTGGGTCTGGCGCTCGTCCCGGAGCTGGAGCCGGTGCTCGACCGTCCGGAGGAACACGTAGGCGTCGCCGAGACGGCCCACGTCGCGCCGCTCGACGTAGCCCCCCACCGCAAGCTGTGCGAGCGCCACCAGCGTGGTCGCCGAGCGGATCTGCGGATCGTGACGGCCGTGGACGAGTTGGAGCAGTTGCACCGCGAACTCGATGTCGCGGATGCCGCCGCGCCCGCGCTTGAGCTCACGGTCGCCGAGGCCCTTCCGGCCGAGTTCGGCCTCTGCCCGCGCCTTCATCTTGCGGGCTTCGCGGATCATCTCGGGGTCGAGCACCTCGCGCCATACGAACGGGCGGCTCTGCTCCATGAACTCGCGCCCGAGGTCGGCGTCGCCGGCGACCGGGCGGGCCTTGAGCAGCGCCTGGAACTCCCAGTGCCGGGCCCAGCGCCCGTACCAGGTCACGTAGCTCTCGACCGTGCGCGAGATCGCGCCCGCGCGACCCTCAGGGCGTAGGTCGGCGTCGGTCCGGAAGACCAGTCCGTCGGCGGTCGGCGTCGACATGGTCGACAGGACCGCGCGCCCGACCCGGTCCGCCTCCTCGGAGTCGTCCCCGGAGTGGACGAACAGTACGTCCACGTCGCTCGAGTAGTTGAGCTCGTTGCCTCCGAGCTTGCCCATCCCGATGATCGCGAACGGGATGCGGGGCTCCGCCAAAGCGAGTGCCGCCTCGAGGCACGCTTCGGCGAGGCTCGTCAGCTCGCGGCCGACGGTCACGAGGTCGGCGATGCCGAGCAGGTCCCGCACCGCGATGCGCACGAACTCCCGCCGCTTCTGCCGGCGCAGGGCAGCTCCGCCGTCGGGTGCCGCGGTCACGGCGGCGAGCAACTCGGCCCGGACCGCGGCGCGGTCGCGCTCGTCGGTGAAGTCGTCGGCGTCCACCACGTCGAGGAGGGTCGGATCCGCGATCACGGCGGTCGACAGCGATCGTGACGCGCACGCGAGCGCGGCGAACGCCCGGGCCCGGGCGGGCTGGCCGAGGCGCGCAGCGGCGGCGGGATCCGCAGCGGAGAGGCGGGCCACGGCGGTGCGGGCGAGCTCGGGGTCCGCGGCGGCGTCGAGGATCGCGGCGATCTCGGGGTTCGCGGTGACGTCGCCGGGCTCCACGCCCCGAGTCAAGCGCTTGCGGGTGGTGCAGGGCGAGCCGGTCGGGCGGCACCGGCGCGGGTTGGCCTCATAGGCTGGGCGGGTGCACCGACTCCGGGTCGCCGCCGCGCAGCTCGATCTCGTCGTCGGGGACCTCGAGGGCAACGCCGCGCGCGTCCTGGCCGCCTACGAGCAGGCGGAGCGGGCCGGCTGCGACCTGGTGGCGTTCCCCGAGCTCGCGGTCACGGGGTACCCGCCCGAGGACCTGCTCCTGCGCCCGGCGTTCGTCGCGCAGGCCCGGGAGTGGCTCGACAAGATCGCGGCCCGCACCGGTGCCACGGCCGCCGTGGTGGGCTTCCCCGAGCGCGACGGCGCCCTCTACAACTCGGCGGCGGTCCTCGCCCACGGTGCGGTCCGAGGGATCTACCGCAAGCACCTCCTGCCGAACTACGCGGTGTTCGACGAGCAGCGGTACTTCGAGCCCTGGCCGGGCGACGGCCCGCTGTTCAGGATCGGGGGCGCGCGCGTCGCAGTGACGGTGTGCGAGGACGCCTGGAGTCCGTCGGGTCCGATCCTCACGCAGGCCGCGGCCGGCGCCGAGCTCGTCGTCAACGTCAACGCGTCGCCGTATTACGCAGGCCGGCTCCACGAACGGGAAGCCATGCTCGGCGGACGGGCTCGCGACGCCGGGGTGCCGATCCTCTACGTCAACCTCGTGGGCGGGCAGGACGAGCTGGTCTTCGACGGCGCGTCGCTGCTGGTCGACGAAACCGGCACCGTGGTGGCCCGGGCGCGACAGTTCGCCGAGGACCTGCTCGTGGTGGACCTGGCCCTCCACCCGGAGCCCGTGCCGCCGACCGCGGCCCGGGCGGCCATCGCAGAGGAGACGCTGGTCGAGATCGAGGTCGTGCCCACCCGTGAGCACGGCGGCGCCGCAACCCCCCGGGTCGAGGACCCCCTGGCGCCGGTACACGAGGTGTACGAGGCCCTGGTGCTCGGCACCCGGGACTACGTGCGCAAGAACGGCTTCGCCGACGTGCTCGTGGGGCTCTCCGGGGGCATCGACTCGTCCCTGGTCGCGGCCGTCGCCGTCGACGCCCTCGGTCCCGACCACGTGGTCGGGGTGCTCATGCCGTCGCGGGACTCGAGCGACCACAGCGTCACCGACGCGATCGCGCTCGCCGAGAACCTCGGCATCCGGACCGCCACGATCCCGATCGAGCCGGCACATCACGCGTTCCTCGACATGCTCGCGGAGTCCTTCGCCGGGCTCGAGCCGGGTCTCGCCGAGGAGAACCTCCAGGCCCGAATCCGCGGCACGATCCTCATGACCATGTCGAACAAATTCGGGTGGATGGTCCTCACCACGGCCAACAAGAGCGAGACCGCCACGGGGTACTCGACCCTCTACGGCGACATGGCCGGCGGCTACGCCGTGATCAAGGATGTCGAGAAGACGCTCGTCTACGCGCTCTGTCGTGACCGGAACGTCCGGGCGGGTCGGGCGCTGATCCCGGAGTCCGCGATCGACAAGCCACCGAGCGCCGAGCTGCGCCCCGGTCAGCTCGATCGCGACTCGCTGCCGGACTACGCCGAACTCGACCCCATCATCGAGGGGTACGTGGAGCACGACCGGTCCATCGCGGACCTCGTGGCCGAGGGGCACGATCCGGAGACCGTGCGGCGCGTCACCCGCCTGATCGACCTCAACGAGTACAAGCGCCGCCAGGCCGCACCCGGGGTCCGCGTGTCGCCGAAGGCGTTCGGCAAGGACCGACGCCTCCCGATCACCAACCGTTGGCCGGGCTAGGGGAGGGCGGCGGCCCCCGGCGGTTCGCCGCCGAGGGCGCGCTCGTCGCGGCGGCGTTTCTCTTCGGTACGACCTTCCCGCTCGTGGCCGATGCCCTCGAGGACATCACCCCGTTCGCGTACCTCGTGCTGCGCTTCGCGGTCGCCGTGATCGTGCTCGCGCCGTTTGCCGTGCTCGTGGCCCGGCGCGAGGGCGAGGACCGCCGGCTGCTGGTGCGGGTGGGGGCAGTCAGCGGGCTGCTGCTCTTCGGCGGTTACGCGGCCCAGACGGTGGGTCTGCAGTACACGACCCCCTCGACGTCGGCGTTCCTCACCGGGCTGTTCGTGATCTTCACCCCGTTCGTCGAGGCGGCGATCGTCCGGCGGCCCCCGCCCGGTGCCGTCCTGGGGTCGGCGCTGCTCGCGACCGTGGGCCTGTACCTGCTGACCGGCGCCGACCTGACGCTGGGGCGAGGCGAGGTGCTCACCATCGTGTGCGCCGTGGTCTTTGCGATCTGGATCGTGTTCCAGGGCCGGTACGCGACGCGGATCCATCCGATCCCGTTCACGACCGCCCAGATGGTCACCTTGGTGGTCGTCGGCCTCCCGGCCATGGCCCGTCAGGGTATCGGCGAGCTCAGTGCCACGGCCTGGTTCGCGGTGGTGTTCACCGGGATCGCCTGCTCGGCGATGGCGCTCTCGCTGCAGCTCTGGGGCCAGCGCCGGGTACCGCCGACGCGAGCGGCGATGATCCTGCTCCTCGAGCCCGTGTTCGCCGGCGTCATCAGCTTCCTCGACGGCGAGCGCCTGGGCGCCACGGAGCTCCTGGGGGCGGCGGTCATCCTGGGGGCCATCGCCCTCGCCGAGGTGGGACCCCGGCGGCGGCCCGTGCCGGCCTGAGCCGCCCGGTTTCCCGGGTCCATCCGTGTGACTTTGACGGCGCGCGCTCCGGCTGGCCACACTGCCGCCATGACCTCCGCCACCCTCGACGACACCGCGCGCCGGATCGCCCGGGCTCGCTGGTTGGAGTTGCGGTGCTTCGAGGTGCTCGGGGGGTGGGTCGCCACGACCCCTGAGCCCGAGGCCAAGCTGGCCCTCGCCCGCCAGAGCCACCATCACGCCTGGCACGCCGAGTTGTTCACCCGGGTCGTCCCCACGGCCAGTGGTCTCGAAGTGGGCCACCACGACGACCCCGAGCCGGCTTGGCAGGCCGCCCTCGGCGAGATCGAGGCGCTGCGCGCCACGCCGGACCGGATGGTCGCGGCGTTCGGGGTGCTCCTCTCGGCGAAGTTGGGCGAGTACGAGCGGTGGCTCGCCGACGTCGACCCGGTGCGCGACGCCCCCTTGCGTCGGTGGCTCGGGTTCGTGGTCGCCGACGAGCAGTCGGATCTGGCCGAGGGCCGTGCGTTGGTGCGCGAGTTCCCGGCGGCCGCGGTGGCTCGGGGTCGCCACGTCGCCGAGCAGGCCCTCCTCGCCGCCGGTCCCCTCCTGGTCTGAGCGGCCCCCGGGGCCGCGTCCCGGGGCCCGGACCCGCCCCTCGGGCCCTGTGGAAATCCACCCTTGACAGATTCCGTCTCATGCGGACAATGGCGGTCTCACGTGCGGAGGGGGGAGCGACCGGCTCCAGCGCACCGTAGAGCCGAACTCGGAGGCGTCGTCCGTGGCGAAGGAGCGAGTCGAGCGCGACGAGGAGGATCTCGTCCGGCTGTACCTCACCGACATCGGCCAGTACCCGCTCCTCACCAAGGACGACGAGGTACGCCTCGCCCAGCAGATCGAGGGGGGCAACGAGGCCCGGGCCGAGCTTGCGGCCGGCGGCAAGCACCTCACCCCGGCCAAGCGGCGGGAGCTGCGCCGGGTGGGCCGTCAGGGCGACGACGCCCAGCAGACCTTCGTGCAGTCCAACCTCCGCCTGGTGGTCTCGATCGCCAAGAAGTACCAGGCCTCGGGCCTGCCCCTGCTCGACCTCATCCAGGAGGGCAACCTCGGCCTGATGCACGCCGTCGAGAAGTTCGACTGGCGCAAGGGCTTCAAGTTCTCGACCTACGCGACCTGGTGGATCCGTCAGGCCATCACCCGCGGCATCGCCAACACCGGTCGCACCATCCGCCTCCCCGTCCACGCCGGTGACACCCTGGCCCGCCTCCAGAAGGCCCGCTCCCGCCTCGAGCTCAAACTCGGGCGCCCCGCCACGCTCTCGGAGCTGGCCGTCGAGGTGGAGATGCCCGAGGACAAGGTCACCGAGGCACTGCGCTTCGCAGCCGAGCCCCTCTCTCTCTCCGAGCCGCTGCGCGAGGACGGCGACGCCGAGCTCGGCGACATCGTCGAGGACCGCTCGGCCGAGTCGCCGTTCGAGATGGCGGCCACGGCGATGCTGCCGGAGGAGATCGAGAAGTTGCTCGCCCCGCTCGACGAGCGGGAGCGCCAGATCCTTGCTCTGCGCTTCGGCCTCGACCGCGGTGAGCCGCGGACCCTCGAGGAGGTGGGCGAGTTCTTCAACCTCACCCGCGAGCGCATCCGCCAGATCGAGGCCCGCGCGATGTCGAAGCTCCGGCACCCCTCGGCCGACACCGGCGCCCGCGACCTCCTCGCGGTCTGACCGCCCGCACCACCCGCTCCGCGCCGTCGTGCTCGTCGCGCAGATCAGCGACCTCCACGTCGCGCCGGAGTCCAGCTACATGCGGCAGTTCGTCGATGCGAACACGCTGCTGCGGCGGGCGGTGGAGTACCTGAACACCATGACGCCCCGGCCCGACGTCGTCCTCGCAACCGGGGATCTCACCGACCACGGCACGGCCGACGAGTACCGCATGCTCTCGGAGATCCTCGGCACGCTCGAGGTGCCGTTGTACCTCGTGCCCGGCAACCACGACGAGCCCGACGTCCTGCGGGAGGTGATGGGCACGCCGCCCTATGTCGTCGGGCCGACGTTCGACTACACGGTCGAGGAGTTCCCGGTCCGCCTCGTCGCGATCGACTCCACGGCACCCGGCCGTCACGACGGCGAGCTCGGCACCGCCCAGCTGCGCGCCCTCGAGGCGACCCTGGGCGAGCAGCCCGACCGTCCGACGCTCTGCTTCCTGCACCATCCTCCATTCGAGACGGGTATCTGGTGGATGGACTGCATCGGCCTCACCGGTGCGCGCGACCTCGAGTCCGTCGTCCGCCGACATCCGCAGGTCCGCCTGGTCGTCGCCGGCCACGTGCACCGGCCCGTCGCCACGGTCTGGGGTCCCACGATGCTCACTACGGCGCCGAGCACCTGTCACCAGACCGCGCTCGCGCTCCATCCCGACTGCCCGCCCCGCATCACCACGGAGGCCCCCATGCTCGCGCTGCATCAGTGGGTCGGCGACGGGTTCGTCAGCCACGCCACAGTGTTCGACAAAGAGGGCCCGGAGCTCAACATCGCCGAGCTGGTGAGCGACTGGCCGGCGGCCAAGGCGGGCATCCTGGCCCGGGGACCGATGCCCAAGGGGTCGAGCGCGGTCGGCTGAACGTGGCCGGGCCTGCTTGACTTTGCCCGTGCGGCCGTTGCACACCTCCGTCGGGATCCTCGGGATCTTCCTCGTCGTGGGGACCTTCCGCGACGTCGTGTCGACCGTCGTCACGATCCAGCGCGACCGACGCTGGTCTGCGGCGCGCCGGTACTTCAAGGTCACGTGGACGTGGTACGCGAAGTTGGCGCGCCGGATCGAGGACCCGCAACGCCGGGAGCGGTTCCTCGTGCCCTTCGGGCCGGTGTCGCTCGTCGGGCTGCTCGCGGTCTGGGTCGCCATGCTCCTGTTCGGTTGGGGCCTGGTGTGGTGGGGCCTCCAGAGCCACATCGACGGCATCGACGACGTTTGGTCGGCGGTCTACTTCTCCGGGGTGACGTTCCTCACGATCGGCTACGGCGACATTGTGGCCGAGGGCGCCGGCAGCCGGCTGCTCGCCGTCGTCGAGGGGCTCATGGGCATCCTCACCACGGCCATGGTGATCGGACTCCTGCCCACGCTGTTCGCGGCGTACATGCGGCGAGAGGCGAAGCTGCTCACGCTGGACGACCTCCACGACCAGGTGACGCCCCGGGGATACTTCGAGCGGTACGCCGATGGGGTGAACCTCGCGCCGCTGTACGCGGAGTTCCGCGCCTGGGACGACTGGTGTGCCGACGTGTACGACTCGCACAGCGCGTACCCGATGCTGCTGTGGTTCCGGTCGCGCCAGTCCGGGCGCTCCTGGTCGGTGGGGCTCGGCATCGTGCTCGAGGCGGCGAGCTACGTGCTCGCAGCAGTCGACGAGCCCGACCACCACGAGGCGCAGGGCTTCTACCGCCGAGCCGTCATGCTGCTCGACACCATCCGCGCCCACGAGCACGTGACGCTGCCGCCCCCGCCGGCGGTGATGCCGGAGACGGTGGAGCAGAACTTCCGGGAGGTCTACGACACGCTCGTGCGTCTCGGTCTGCCCGTCCGCCCCTTCCCCGAGGCACTCGAGCGCCAGCACGCGTTACGGGCCGACTACGTTCCCGTGCTCTGGGGCCTGAGCCAGGTACTGCTGGCGCCGATCGAGTTCCGTCCCAACGTCCGGCCCATCCCCGTCTCGTTCGGGCCGTCGGTCGCCGCAGGAGGTGACGCATGACCCCTGACTCCCCGGATACCCCGGCCGACGCCGCAGCGGTGACGCCCGAGATCGTCGCGCAGCCCGGCCCCGGGGTGGTCGACCTGGTGTTCCGCTCGGCCCGCCTCGGTGTGGACGCGGCCACGCTCGCCGCAGGCGAGATGGCGGAGCTCTCGCTGCGGGTGGCCCGGGCCGTGCTGCCACCGGCGCTGGCCGAGCGGCCGCTCGACGCCGTCAACGAGCGTCTCGCGCGTCAGCGCAGCGCTGCGCACGAGCGTGGCGCGCGCAGCATCGAGGAGACCCGGGACGCGGCCGAGGCGGTCCTCAACCAGGTGGTGATCGGGGTGGTCGACATGCTGGACATGGAGGCCGTGATCGACCACGTCCCGATCGACAAGGTGGTGGCCCGGGTCGACGTTCCCGGCATCATCGACGAGATCGACCTCGGCGACATCGTCCGCGAGTCGACGACCGGGCTGGTGGGCGAGACGGTCGACGCGATCCGTGTGCAAGTGATGGGCTTGGACCTCTTCGTGGCCCGGATCGTCGACGCGGTGCTCCGCCGGAAGCGACCGCGGGAGTTGGCGCTCGAGGGATACGACGTGTTCGGCCCGGAGGTGCACGTGCCGAAGGAGCTGCGGTGAGCCGGATCATCCGCAACGCGCGTGCCCGTGAGCTCCAGGGCCAGCGAGCAGGAGCCCTCTCGCGGGGGCTCGCGTTCGCGGCCGACATCGGGATCGCGTTCGTCGTCTACCTCGCGATCGTGGCCGGCGTGAGTCTGCTCTGGGACATCTTCTTCTCCGACGAACTGACGATCCCTGCGCCACCGCCCTGGTTCTCGCTGCTGATGAGCTTCCTGGTCCTGGTGGTGTACCTGGCCCTCGGCTGGGGGTCCACGGGCCGCACGATCGGCAAGCAGCTTCTCGGCCTGCGCGTGGTGCGTCGTGACGCGCGCCCTCTGACGCCGGGGCAGGCGTGGGGGCGGGCGCTGCTCTGCGCAGTCTTCTATCCCGGGCTGCTACTTGCGCTCGTCGACCGGCGTAACCGCAGCGTCCAGGACGTCGTGTGCCGATCGGTCGTGGTGTACGACTGGATTCCCGAGTCCGCGCGACCGCGTCGGTTTCCCAGCGCAACGGTGCAGCCGGTCGGTGACCGCACCGCGTCAGGCCAGGAGCGCCCGTAGCTCGGTGCTCGCCAGCGTCACGTGCCGCTCGACCAGGTCGTCGGGCATCCCGGCGATGCTGGCCCACACGTGCACCTGCACCACCGGAAGGCCGTCGGTCAGCGCGCGGATGTGTGCTGCGGCACCCTCGGGAGTGAGAACCCCGAAGCGGGGCGGCGCGCCGTCCCGCCCCGGAGCGGTCCAGCGGTCGGGGTCGATCGGCCGGGGTGGCTCGGCGCCGGTGCCCTCGACGGCGTAGCGGTTGTAGGAGTCCCACTGGTACTGGAGGTGGGGCCGGATCCGAGGCCAGGCCGCCTCCGGGTCGTCGGCCACCACCAGGTTCACCACCGCGGCGCACCGAGCCGACGCCGGGTCGTGGCCACCGTCGGCGAGGCCCTCCCGGTACGGCGCCATGAGCGCCGGGTCCACGGCGAGGAGCCCGGCGCCGAGCTCGCCGGCGAGGCGCGCGCCGCGGGGCCCGAAGAAGCCTCCCCATAGCGACATCGGCTCCTGGACAGGCCGAGGGGTGACACCCCCGGTCGCCCACAGGCGCAGGACCTCCCGCAGGCAGGCCTCGGTCTGGGCGAAACGCCGCTCGAAGGTGCGGCCGAACCCGGTGTACTCGGGGACCCGGTAGCCGAGGCCGACTCCGAGGTCGAGGCGACCGTTGCTGAGGATGTCGACCATCGCGGCCTCCTCTGCGAGCTGCGCCGGCTCGCGTAGCGCAGCGAGCAGCACGGCGGTGCCGATGCGGATCGAGCGCGTGCGCGCCGCGATCGCCGCCGCGAACGTGAGGGGCTGGGGGAGGTAGCCGTCCTCGAAGAAGTGGTGCTCCGAGAGCCACACCGACGCAGCACCGAGGCGCTCGGCCTCCTCGACGAGCTCGAGTGTCTGCGCGTAGTGCTCGGGCCACGGGCGCGCCCAGGGGGGAGGGTTGCGCCCGTCGAGGTAGATACCGACCTCCATCAGGCGTCCTCACGGTCGTCGCGCACTGGGGTGAAGAGGGGGATCGCGTGGGTGTCGTCGACGTCCTCGAAGCACACCTCGACGCGCTGGCCAACCCGTACGGTGTCGGGTGGGCAGCCGACCAGGTTGGTGTGGATCCGCACGCCGTCGTCGAGGTCGACGAGGGCGATCACGTAGGGCAGGCGAGCGGCGAACACGGGGTCGGGGTGCCGGCGCACCACCGTGAACGTGTACACGGTGCCGAGGCCCGACGCCGCCACGAAGTCGAGGTCGTCGCCGAGGCACCGGATGCAGAACGGCCGGGGGAAGTGCTGGATCCGGTCACAGTGCAGACAGTGCTGGAGCACCAGCCGGTGCTCGCTCGCCGCGGCCCAGTACGGCGCTGCGTAGGCGGCGATCTCGGGCAACGGGAGCGGTGGGCGGGCGTCGGTCACGAGTCGCCCCGTTCGAGGACGAGCGTGCACTGCTCGGCGAGTACCCCGCCGTTGCCGTTGACCAGCGCAAGCGCGCAGTCGGGTACCTGGCGTGCGCCGGCGCGGCCGCGCAGTTGCATGACTGCTTCGGTCACGTGGCTCGCCCCGCCGGCCAGGCCCGCCTGCCCGTAGGAGAGCTGGCCGCCATGGGTGTTGCACGGGAGATCACCCGAGAAGGTCAGGTCGTGGTCGGCGACGAACGGGCCACCGGCACCCTTGGCGCAGAACCCGGCGTCCTCGAGGGTGAGGATCACGGTGATCGTGTAGCAGTCGTACAGCGAGAGCACGTCGATGTCCGATGTCGTGACGCCGGCCGCGGCGAACGCACGCCCGGCCGACGCCGTGATCCCGGTCCGGGTCACGTCGGGCAGCGACACGAGGGAGGAGTGGGTCACCTGCTCGCCGAAGCCGCGCAGCGCAACGGGTGGATGGGGCGCACCGGCCGCGACGTCGGCGCGGGCCACCACGAAGGCCGTTGCCCCCGAGCACGGCATCACGATCTCGAGCAGGTGCAGCGGGTCGCAGACCAGCGGTGAGGCCAGCACGTCGTCGACGGTGATGGGCCGGCCGTGGAAGAGCGCGTCGGGATGCGCGCACGCGTTGGTCCGCTGGTCGACCGCCACCTTGGCCCGCTGGGCGTCGGTCGTGCCGAACTCGTGAGCGTGGCGCATGGCCGCCAGCGCGTAACCGGAGTTGGGACCGAGCGAGCCGTAGGGCCGCTCCCACTGGCCCAGGGGCGTCTGGGGCCAGCTCAGGCCCGGCGCGCCGGCGCGGGGGTCGACCCCCTGGGCGAGCACGCAGAGCACGGCCCGGCAGGCGCCCGCCTCGATTGCCGCGGCGGCTCGCCACACCATCCCGGTCGCGGTCGCGCCGCCGAGATCGACGACGTCGCAGTAGGTGGGCTGAACGCCGAGGACGTCGGCGACCATCGACGCGATCGTGATCGGCGCCCCCGAGAAGCTCGGGGCGATCAGCAGGCCGTCGACGTCGGCGGGGGTGAGCGCGGCGTCGAGGAGCGCGTCCCGGGCGGCACGCGCCCCGAGGTCGATCGTGGTCGCGCCACCGGGATCACGCCGGGGCGGGATCTCGGCGATGCCGATGATCGAAGGGCGGGCGCTCACCCTGACCTCTCCTCCCGGGTCAGAAGAGACCCTTGTCGATCCAGTCGTCCCTGCTGCGGTATTCCACCACGTGGGACTGGATCGAGCACAGTGCCCTGAGCCCGACGAACGCCGTGCCGTCACACGAGTAGGTGGCGCCCGGCGTGAGGAACATCGGCACCTGCTTCGCCCCGCGCAGGGCGGCGGTGGTGCTCGCGGCGTCGATCGGGGTTCCCGCCGGCACGCGTCGCAGCGCCGACGCGAGGTTCATGATCCCGGCGAAGCCGGCCTGCACGTACACGTCGCCGATGCTGGCGTCGGGTGCGAAGCGAGCCATCGCCTTGCGGTACAGCCGGGCGTCGGCGTCCTTCTTCCCGCTCATGAGCGTCTGGCGCACGAACAGCGCGCCCTTCGCGCCTGCGCCACCATCGGCGATCACGTCGGGATCGGTGCACAGGGCGGGGAACACGACGGGAACCGCCGTCGCCTGGGTCGCCCGCAGTTTCATGGTGCTGACGCAGCCCGGGCCCGCGAGAAGCGGGATGACGGCGTCGATGCCGGCACCGAAGGCGGGGGTGATCGCGGCAGTGGGGTCCGTGGTCCCCTCGGGGACGGGTACCTCGACCGGAGAGATGCCCGCCCGCAGGAGGATCGGGTTGGCGTAGGCCTTGATGCCCGTCGCGGCAGCC
Organism: Actinomycetota bacterium; assembly: GCA_046086425.1. Lineage (GTDB taxonomy): Bacteria > Actinomycetota > Acidimicrobiia > IMCC26256 > PALSA-555 > CAIUKV01. Next base: position 18,025 of record JBJSXO010000198.1, read on the forward strand.
GGGACGTTGACGTACGGGACGCCGACCTTCTTCACGGTGCCGAGGGTCTTGAGGTAGGCGGCGGCCGACGCGAAGAGCCCGACGAAGTCGGAGCCGAAGCAGAAGGAGGTGTACTGGCCACCGAGGGTCGCACCGGCGTTGCACGTCTGGCCCACGAACGGGATCCCCGCTGCCGTCAGGGCCGCAAGGTGGTCGGTGGCCGTGCCGGGCTGGACGGCGAACACCGCCGCCGGCTTGGCGGCGATCGCGTCGTCGATGCAGGCCTTGCCGCGCTCGGTGGTCTTGTTGGTCAGGCACTCCTTCACCACGAGACGCTGCCCGGCGATCCCCCCGGAGCGGTTGATCTGCCGCACCGCGGCGGTGACGCCCTGACGCGCCGCGGTCGTCGATGACGTTGCGTCGAGGTTCACGAACCGGATCGGGATCGCGGGCGAGCGCTCCGGGGCAGCGCCGGCCCGGGCCGCCGGGACGACCAGCGCCAGGAGCACGGCCATGGCGACGGCGAGCGCGGGGGCGGCGAGGGTGGTCCGGCGACGGCGCAATGGGGGGAGCCCTTCGTCACGCGGCCGTCGGGCCGCTCCGAGCGGACCCCTTTGTAGTCGCCGCGCCGGGAGAACCTCGGGCAGGCAGACGTGGTAGACCCCGTTCGGAGGTGAACGGGGCCTGGTGGCCCCCCTCGTCTTCAAAACGAGTGGAACGGGTGATCCCCGTTCGGTGGGTTCGATTCCTGCCACCTCCGCCGTCGCCCACGTGCGGGCTCAGGCGTCGTCGGTGACCGGCGCTCCTGGGCCCGACGGGGCGCCACCGGACTCCTCCGCAGGCTCACGGGGGGTGGTCGATGCGGCGACGGTCTCGGTGACGGCCAGGTAGATCGCGAGCACGCCGAGCAGCACGACGATCACGGTGGTGAGGCTGCCCGGGCTCACGACGGCGACCAGTCCGACCAGCAGCAGCCCGGCGGCTCTCCACCAGTGCGCCGCGCGTGTCCGGTGTGGGGGTTCCGGGAGGCGTGGGGCGAAGACCCCCGCGACGACGGCGCGGGCGCCCGTGCGCGGCGCCACGGCCCCGACGCGCTCCTCGACGTCGACGGAAGCCGGCCCGGCCGTGCCTGCGGCCGCCGGGGCGGGGGCCGGCGAACTCGGGGGCACCCGGCTCTTCGCCCAGTCCGCGCCGCGGCCCAGGCGTGCCCGGACGACGGCCCAGCCGCCGTGCCGGTCGGTCCACCCCGCCCCGAGCCCCACCAGCAGCCCGAGCACGGCGAAGGCCACGCCTTGGACCACGAGTCCGTGGGTGATGACCTTGTAGGCGGACTGGGCAGCGTCGGAGTACTCGGGTTGCCCGGCGAGCGAGCCGGTCACCCACCGGCCGGCCCGCACGGCGACCAGCGACACGACGAAGACGCCGAGCATCACCCAGCCGGTGAGCGCGAGGGTCCGCCACCGCCGGGGCGAGACCCAGAGCGCGAGCGCGAACACGACGATCGTGGCGACGGTGAGCCCGAGCACGATGTCCTTGACGAGCTCGGTGACGTCGTAGACGAGGCCGAGCTGGGTCTTGTCGAGGACCGTGACCCGCAACTGCTGCCCGTCGGGGATCTCGGCGGCCAGGTTCGGTGCGACGGGTTCGATGACGTTGCGGATCTCGTCGACCATGCTCGAGAGATCGAGCACGGCGTCACGCGCCCCGCCGCCGACCACGGCCCGGTGCAGGCGCAGCACGGCGCCGTCGAAGACGGTCTGGAACTGCGAGCTGCGGATCACGCCGCTCACGATCGTCTCGATGAACGGTTGGGCGATCTGCAGGTCGCTCCCCGCCGACTGGCTGAGCTGATCGGTGATGGCCACGGCGAGCGCGTCCTGGACCGTCTCCTGCTGGAGGATCGCGTTGGCCTTGTCGGCGAAGCGCTCGGAGTCGAGGAAGTACCGCTTGGCCCACCAGCCGTAGCCGGACAGCAACAGGAGCAGGACGGACAGCACGGCAAGGAAGGCAGCGCCGAGTCGCCGGGTTCGCGTCATCGCGTCAGTCTGACAGAGCCGCGAGTCGCCGGACCGGACTCACACGGCCGGGAGCGCAGGCCGCCTGGCGTCGGCTGCGGGTACGGGAGGTGGCGGGGATACTCCCGGGCGCCGGCGCCAGATCAGCCCGACCAGCGCGCCGAAGGCGAAGCCGCCCACGTGCGCCGCCCAGGCGACGCCGGAGTTGTCCCCGATCAGGAGCAGCTGCATCGCCAGCCACACCAGCAGCAGCCAGACCGCCTTCACCTTCCGCAGCAGCACGACTCCGAGGAAGATGATCGTCTTCACCCGGTTCGCGGGGTAGCACACCAGGTATGCGCCCATCACCGCGGCGATCGCGCCGGACGCGCCGATCATGGGGATCGTGGAGTCGGGGTCGGCCAGCACGTGCGCGAGACCTGCCACCACACCACCGAGCAAGTACAGGAGCAGGTAGCGACGACGGCCCCAGCGGAACTCGATGTCGTTGCCGAAGACCCAGAGGAACAGCAGGTTCCCGAACAGGTGGGCGGGTGAGCCGTGGAGGAACATCGAGGTCAAGAGCGCGAGGTAGACGATCTTTCCCGGGCTGTGCGGGTCCCCACCCCGGTCGCCGCACGCGCTGTCGTCGTCGGTGCCGAAGGTGCGCCGGTACTCGAGCTCGGTGAGCGGTCGGCCCTTCACGATCTCGCACGGGATCGCCGCGTTGTCGACGAGGAACTGCAGGTCGTCTTCGTTCACGAGCTCGAGGTCGGGCGAGAGGATGTGGTCGGTCGTGATCTTCGTGGGCTGCACCGTGAAGAAGACGATCGTGCAGAGCGCGACGAGGACGACGGTGACCCACGGGAACGGGCGCCGCGGCGTCTCGTCTGCGAACGGGATCACGGCGTGCTCCCGTCCGGCGGCCCCGGCGTCACGCGATCCGCCGAGTAGCCCGTCCACATCGTTCCGTCCCACCACCGGATCCGATCGAGGTGCTCGGGGTCGTCGTACCAGCCGGGTGCGGGCAGAGGCCCGTCGCCGTAGGCGAGCACCGCGGCCTCCCGGCGCGCGCGAGCGGCCGTCGCGGCCGCGACCAGCGTGGCGAGGAACTCGTCGCGCCGATTGGTGCCGACGGCCACCCAGCACTTCCTGGTGCCTTCACGACCATGTATCCCGACGCTGTCGCGCGTCCACACCGGGTTGGCCCCGAGGTAGCGGGGGCTGAACACACGCCACGGCCGGGGGTTGGTGGCGCGACCGATCGTGTCGAGGTCGAGGGCGAGGAGACGGACCGAGCGCCGACCCACCCAGATCCGCTCCGCGTCGACCCGCAGCCGGGTCCGGGCGAAGCGGCCGACGTTCACGAACCAGGCCGCGACGGCAATGGGGACGACTACGAGGCCCAGGGTGAACGCGACGACCAGGCAGATCACGAGCAGCCACCACCACGCGCGGCCTTGCGGTCGGAGCGGTTCCTCGAACAGCGTCTCCGGGTGCCACGCGATCACGACGGGGCTACCATTCCCGGCGGGCCGAGGCGGGCTCGGCCGAACCGAACGCAGGAGACCCGATGAAGAAGGTCATCGTCCTCGTGATCCTGGTCGCCCTCGGCGTGGCCGTCGCGAAGAAGGTGCGCGACGCCTGATCTTGGGTCTTGACCGATCGGTCCATGGGCAATAGGTTGCCCGAAGCGCTTCCTCCTCGCCTCCCCGGTTGATCGCAGCACCCCCTTGATGGGGTGCGGCACGGTCCCGGGAGGCGCGTCGTGCTCCTCGCTCTCTGGTCCCCCAAGGGGGGCTCCGGCACTTCGGTGCTCGCCGTCGCGTGCGCGGCGACCCTGGCCCGCTCGGGTCCCTGCCGCTTGGTCGACCTCGCCGGCGACCAGCCGGCCATCCTCGGTCTCGGCGCCGACCCCGCCACCGGTGTCGCCGAATGGCTCGCCGCCGGGTCGGACGCACCGGTCGACGCGCTCGACCGGCTGGCCGTCGAGGTTGCGCCGGGTCTGCACCTCGTACCGCCGGGCACCCGACGCCTGCTGGCCCCGCAGTCCGCCGCGACCGCAGGCACGGCGCTCGCTGGGGCCCTGCGGTCCGCCCGCATGCCGTGTGTCGTCGACGCCGGCCGGGCCGACGACCCCGCAAGCCGGATGGTGGTCGAGGTCGCCGATGCCGCGGTGGTCGTCGTCCGGGGCTGCTACCTGACACTGCGGCGCGCGGTCCACGCATCACTCACCGCGGGCAGCGTCGGCCTTGCGTTCGTCGATGAGCCCGGGCGTGCGCTGGGTGCCGCCGAGGCGCGCGACGTGCTCGACCGGCCGGTGCTGACGCGGGTGCCCGTGCGACCCGCCATCGCTCGTGCGGTGGACGCCGGAGTTCTCGCCGTGCGCACACCCGAGCCGCTGGCGCGTGCGGCAACGCGCCTGCTCGAGCGGGTCCAGGCGACCTGCGTCGGCGGCGATGCGCCGTGACGGTGACCGCCGGACCGGCCGGGGCGGGCACGGACGCGGAGCTCAAGCGTCGGGTGCACCTGCGGCTGCTCGCCGCCGCCAGTGCCGACGCGGAGCCCGGCGCCGGTGGGGAGGAGGCCGCCACAGGTCTACGCGGGTCCATCGCGGACCTACTCCGGTCGGAGGCGCCGTTGCTCGCCCGGAATCGCCACGAGGCCCTCGTCGAGGAACTGGTCCACGAGGTGTCGGGGCTCGGTCCGCTCCAGCCGCTCTTCGCCGACCCCACGGTGTCCGAGGTGATGATCAACGGTGCCGCGCGCGTGTACGTCGAACGCCACGGCCGGGTGGAGCCGGTGCCGATGGCGCTCGAGGGGGATCTGGCGCTCCGGCTGGTCGAGCGGGTCATCGGGCCGTTGGGGCTGCGCCTCGACCGGTCGTCGCCGATCGTGGACGCGCGCCTCCCCGACGGGTCCCGCCTGCATGCAGTGATCCCGCCCCTGGCCGTGGACGGGGCCTGCGTGACGATCCGGCGCTTCGTCGCCCAGGGCGTCGACCTCGACGGGTTCGGCGTCGAGGCCGGACCGGCGGCGTTCCTGCGCTGGGCGGTGACGAACGGGGCGAACCTCGTGGTCTCGGGCGGCACGTCGGCGGGCAAGACGACACTGTGCAACGCCCTTGCCGCAGCGGTGCCACCGCACGAGCGCGTCGTCACCATCGAGGAGACGGCGGAGCTGGCGTTGCCGCTGCCCCATGTCGTGCGCCTCGAGGCTCGCCCACCCAATGCCGAGGGAGCGGGCGGGGTCCCCGTGCGCGCGCTCGTGCGCGCAGCGCTGCGCATGCGCCCCGACCGGATCGTCGTGGGCGAGGTCCGCGGCGGTGAGGCGTTCGACCTCCTCCAGGCGCTCAACACCGGTCACGACGGCTCGCTCACCACGGTGCACGCCAACGGCATCGACGCCGTCGTCGACCGGCTCGGCGCGCTGGTGCTGCTCGCCGGGACCGGGATGCCGGTCGAGGCCGCACGCCTCCAGATCGCCGAGGCCTTCGACTACGTGGTGCACGTCGTGCGCAGCGACGGGCGCCGGCGACTCCAGGCCGTCGGGGAGCTGCGACGACACCCCGACGGCGTCCGGGTGGCGCCTCTCTACGTCCGGGAGGGCGACCGTCTCACACCGGTTGCCCGACCCGACCGGCCCCCTCGCCGTCCCGCCGCCGCTCCGGTCGACCCGGGATGGTTCTCGTGCTGAGCGTCGCGTGGGCAGTGGGCGGACTGGCCGTCGCCGGGTCGCTGGCCCGCGTCGCGTGGCGTGACCCCACCCGGGCGCGCCTGCGCCGCGACCGCCCGCAGACCCGGTGGGCGCTCCCGGCACCGATCCGGAGCCGGCTCGGCCGTGTGCTTGCGGACGCCCCGATCGCACTCACGCCGGAGGACGCCGTGCTCGGGATGCTCGTCGCGGTGCTCGTTGCGGTTGCGCTCGCGTCGGCACTCTCGCCCGTGCTGGCGCTCCCCGCCGCGCTGGTGACGCTTGCCGCCGGGCCGGTCGCGCTGGTCCTGGCCCGCGGGCGCGCGCAACGACGGTTCGTCGCCGCGCTCCCGGGCTTCGTCGACCTGGTGGCGGCCCGGCTCCGCAGTGGGCACACGGTCGCCACGGCCCTGGCCGACGCCGCCGGGACCGAGGATGCGGTGGCCCCGGACCTCGAGCGGTTGCTGCGGCGCGTCGTGCTGGGTGAGCCGCTCGAGACCGCACTGTCCTGGTGGGCGGACACGCGCGAGCTCGACGCGGTCCGGGCCGTGGCCGGGTCGTTGGCGGTGGCGGCCGCCACCGGCGGTGCGGCCGCCGATGCGCTGGAGGGCCTGGCCCGCTCGTTGCGCGACCAGCTCGGCGCCCGGGCCGAGGCGGCTGCGCTGTCGGCCCAGGCACGGCTGTCGGCGGTGGTGGTCGGGGTCGCGCCCATCGCCTACGTGGCGTTCGCAGCAGCCGTCGACCCGGCCTCGGCGGCGATCCTGGTGTCGTCGCCGGTCGGACGGGTGTGCCTGGTCACCGGCATCGCCTTGGACCTCCTCGGTGTGCAGTGGATGCGCCGGATCGTGCGCAGCGAGCCGTGAGGCCGGATCTGATGCTCGGCATCGGATGGGGTGTCGCGATCGCCGTGCCGATCGTCGTGCGGGCGCGCGCGGTCCCGGCCCGCACGCGGACGGTGACGCTCGCCGGCGCGACCCGCCCGCAGCGTCGTGGATTGCCGCGTTCCCGATGGCGGATCGGCCCGGTCCACCGCGTCCTCGACGGCGTCGGGGTGATGATGCGCTCCCGGAGCCGGCGCCGGGCCGTGGTACGCAGCGTCCCGCTGGCCCTCGATGTCCTCACGATGGCGGCTCGCGCCGGGTACACGCCACGGCTCGCGGTCGAAGCGGCTGCGCAGTGGAGTCCCGAGGCCGTCGGTCGCGTGCTGGCGGTCGTGGGGGAGCGCTGTCGGCTCGGTGCCTCCTTCGCCGACGCGCTCGGACAGGTCGGTCGCGACGAGCCCGGCCTGCGCGAGCTCGCCGACGGCCTGGCCGTCGCCGAGCGCGACGGTGCGCCGATCGCCGACCTCCTCGCCCACCTCGCCGACGACGCGCGCGCCGCGTTGCGTCGGCGGGCCGAAGCGCACGCACGCCGCATCCCCGTTCGTCTCCTCTTCCCTCTCGTCTTCCTCGTCCTGCCGGCGTTCGGCCTGCTGACAGTGGTCCCGGCCCTTGTCGCCGGCCTGCGCCACACCTGAGGAGCTGCACATGCACAGCACGGGTTCGAAGGGGATCGGCCGACGAGCGGTCCGGATGCAACGTGGGTTCGGCCGGCTCGCCCGATGGGTGGCCGCTCGCAGTGGCGACGCTGCGGGTCAGACCACTGCGGAGTACGCGCTCGTCATCCTGGGTGCCGCTGCGGTGGGAACGTTGCTCATTACCTGGGCCACGAAGAGCCACGCCATCGGCAAGCTCTTCGACGAGGTGGTCGGGAAGATCCTCACGTGATCCGGTCGCTGGGCCGGGCGAGCTGCGGTCGTGGCTCGCCCGGCCAGGCGACGGTCGAGTTCGCACTCGTCCTGCCCCTGGTCGCGATGGCGATGATGGCGCTCATCCAGGTGGGCCTCGTCGTCCGCGACCAGATTGCGGTCGTCCACGCCGCACGTGAGGCTGCCCGAGCAGCCTCCGTCGATCCCGACCCGGCTCGGGCGGTGGCGGCGGCTCGCCGCACGCTCCCCGATGCGGAGGTCGTCATCGGGGCGCGACCCGAGGTCGGTCGCCCCATCGCAGTCGAGGTCTCGTACCGCTCGGTCACCGACCTGGCGCTCGTCGGCCTGCTCTTCCCCGATCCGGTCCTGCACAGCCGGGTCGTGATGCGGGTGGAACGATGACGCCAGCGCGCGTGACGGGAGCGCGCGGTGGCACCACCGTCGTGATGCTTGCGGTGCTCGTCGTGGGCATGGTGTGCATGCTCGGCGCAGCACGGATGGGTGCTGCGCTGCTGGCTCGCGCGCGCGCCGACGCTGCGGCCGACGCCGCGGCGCTCGCCGCGGCCGATGCGCTGGCTCTGGGCGCCGGATCGTCCACCGCCCGCGCCGACGCCGCGGCCACGGCAGCCGACAACGGCGCCCGCCTCGCCGAGTGCGACTGCGCAGGGCCGCGAGTGACGGTGACCGTCGTGGTGGATGCACCTGCGCTCGGTCGCGTCGCCCGGGGCCGAGCCAGCGCGGAGGTGGACGGGCCGGGAGTCCCGCAGCCCTGACGGGGCAGCCGGACGCTCACGGGTCCGGGGCCGTCAGTGGCTCTGGAGAATGGCGTCGTCGCGGAAGTCGTCGAAGAGGCCCTGGGCCTCGGCCGCCACCGCGAGGTTGGTCCCGTTGCCCGACGAGCCGGTGGGCAGGAGGATGTTGCGCACCCGGGCGGGATCGAGCGACAACGCGAGCCGGCCGAGGCCGTAGAGCTCGGCGAGATCCATCCCGTCGGTCTTCACATGGCGGGCCAGGATGGCCACCAGCTTGGCGGTGCCCGCGGCGCCGGGGTTCTGGGCCCGCAGCGTGGTGAGCGCAGCGATGATCGCCTTGCCCTGGTTGACCGTCCGCTGCCGGTCGCCGGCGGCCGGGTAGCTCTTGCGGTTGCGGCTGTACGCGAGGAGCGAGTCACCGCTCATCTTGTAGTTGCCGGGCTGGAAGTCGGTGCCGGAGTCGCGGTCGACCATGGGCTCGGTGACGGTGATATCCACGCCGCCGATCTCGTCGACCATCGACGTGAAGCCGGAGAAGCCGGTGGTGATCGCGTACGAGATGTCGATGCCCATCATGCGCTCGAGCTGCGCGACCATCGAGGGGAGCCCACCGGTCGCGTTGGCCGCGTTGATCTTCCCGCCACTCGGTGCCTCGGTGTCGCGCGGCACGTCGATGATGCTCGCGTCTCCGGTTGCGGGATTCACCCCGATGACGTGGATGGCGTCACCGAGACCCGGCTCCGGACGGTTCGGGTCCCCGGGGTTGGAGTCGTTGCCGAGCACGAGCACGTAGAAGGGTGCGGCCGGCGCCTCGGTGTAGCTCGCAGTGGTCCCCACCCGGTGCACGGTGAACCAGGTCGCGGCGCGGGCCGGCTGGGGCGCACCGAGTCCGAGCCACGCAACGGTGAGCGTCGCCGTGAGGAGGAGGCCGGCGAGGGGCACGACGACCAGGAGGCGGACGAGGGGGTGCTTCATCGGGCTGCCGTCGTGGGGGTCGGGGCCGCAGTCGGCGCGACCGGAGCGGTGGCGCTCGGCTTCACGCCCTTGCCCGTGCGGTCGACGGTGAGGGTGTAGCCGGTGATCTTCCAGGCGCCGTTCTCGGACTCGAGCACGAGGTCGCCCCGACGCTTGACGACGACCTTGCCCTTCGCGGTCTTGGCGGTGGCGGTGGCGTCGACGCCGGCGGTCACGACCACGATGGCGCTGTCGCCGTCGGCCAGCCCGGTCAGGGCCACCGGTGCGGCGCTGACCTTGACCGCCGACGTCGGCTTGGGCAGTCCTTCGTCGACGAGCACCGCGCGGTCCGGACCGGTGAGCCGGCCGGCCACGCCGGGAGCCAGCGTCGAGGTGAGGGTGACCTCGTCGGCCTTGCCCTTCTGGAGGGCCGTCACGGTGGCGGCCTTGACGTAGCGGACGAGCGTGGCCATCACGGCGCTGCGCACGGCATCGGGGATGGTGTCGGGCGCACCGCCGACCTTGTAGACGGTGACCTCGCCCGGGGCGATCTTGACGACGGGCTTGGGCTTCTTCGCCGCGCCGGCGGGAGGGACTGCGATGCCGGCCACGGCGAAGGCGGTGACGGCACTGACGGCACACGCGGCGCGCCGGACGCGCGCCGCCGTCATGGGGGGCTTGGGCATGACGCCGCAGGGTACACATCGATCGGCGTGATCGAGCGTCACCCCGCCGCTCGCTAGCGTGGTCGTCATGGCGTTCCGCAAGGCCGTGCACCGGCTGACCGCGCCCACCGAGCAGCTCGACCGCGAGGCGCTGTCCGACTTCTGCAAGGACCGGGGGTTCACCCCGATCGCGTCGATCGAGCCCCGCCGGCGGGTGGCCACCGGGGGGGAGGTCCGCTCCGTGCGCATCGTCCCGCGCGCAGGAGCGCCGGCACTCGAGGTCACCTTCTCCGACGGGGGCGCGTCGGCCACCGCGGTGTTCCTGGGGCGACGCAAGATCGCGGGGCTGGCCCCTGGCCGCAAACTGGCCGTGGAGGGGATGGTGGCGTCGGTGGGCCGCCAGCTCGTGCTCTACAACCCGGACTACACCTTCATCGGCTGAGCCCCGAGCCGGGCCGGGGGCACTCGGGGTGGCTCAGGCGCCGGTGAGGATGCGGCGCATCGGCTCCTCGGAGTCGGGCGTCACCAGCGCGAGCACCTCGTCGCGGGCCTCGAACACGGTGTCGCCCCGGGGCATCACCACGTGCTCGCTGCGGACCACGGCCACGATGGTGGCGTCCCGGGGCATGTCCACCTCTCGGATCGCCTGGTCGATGACCGGGGAGTCGTCGGCGAGTGTGACCTCGACCAGACGGGCGTTGCCACCCCCGAACTGCAGGAGGCGCACGAGGCGCCCGACGGTGACGGCTTCCTCCACCAGCGCAGTGATGAGGTGCGGGGTCGACACCGAGAGGTCGACACCCCAGTTCTCGTTGAACATCCACTCGTTCTGCGGGTGGTTGACCCGGGCGATCACCCGGGGGACGGCGAACTCCTGCTTGGCGAGGAGCGAGACCACCAGGTTGTCCTCGTCGTCACCGGTTGCCGCGACCACCACGTCGCAGCGGTCGAGGCCGGCGTCGGCGAGCGAGGTGACCTCGCACGCGTCGGCGATGAACCACTCCACGCCTTCCGCCACCTCGGCGCGGTCGCGAACCTCGGGCTGCTGCTCGATGAGCAGCACCTCGTGCCCGGCGGCGAAGAGGTCGTTGGCGATGTACGAGCCGACGTTCCCGGCTCCGGTGATGGCGACACGCATCAGTGCACCGGTCCATGGTCGAGGCGTCCGCGGAGCTCGTCGACGGCGTCCACGTCGGACACGAACAGCAGGACGTCCCCCTCCTGGCCCATGACGGTCGGGGACACGATCTGGGCGCGGCCGAGGCGGGACACTGCCGTGAGCCAGAAGCGGCCGGGCTCGTTGAGGTCGGCGAGCTTCTTCCCGGCCCAGGACGTGGGCAGGTTGAACTCGAGGAGGCAGACCGTGCCGCCGGGGTCGACCCAGTCGTGGGGCTGCTCGTCGCTCGGCAGCAGCCGGCGCAGGACCTGGTCGGTGGTCCAGGACACCGTGGCGACCGTCGGGATGCCCAGCCGCTGGTAGATCACGGCGCGACGCGGGTCGTAGATGCGGGCCACGACCCGCTCGATCCCGTAGTTCTCGCGTGCGATGCGGGCGGTGAGGATGTTGGTGTTGTCACCGCTGGTCACCGCGGCGACGGCGCCGGCTCCCTCGATGCCGGCTTCGGCGAGGTCGTCACGGTCGAAGCCGAGGCCGACGATCGTGCGCCCGGCGAACCCGGCGGGGAGGCGGCGGAACGCCTTGGGACTCTTGTCGATGATGGCCACGGTGTGGCCCGCCTTCTCGAGCAGGCTCGAGAGCTCGGTTCCCACGCGGCCGCAGCCGACGACGACGACGTGCACGGCACCCTCCTGAGAGTCCCGGATGCTAACGGGCGTGCGGGCCTGTCGGGCAACGAGGTCCGGGCGAGCGGCACCGGTTGCGTGGATCCGCGTGAGGAGGATCGAGGGGACCGGGCGCCGCAGCCCACCGGGGTCGTCCCCGGGGGCCGGCTGGTGGCAGAGTGGCGGTCGAGCACGTGTCGTCGCGGTGGGAGACCTGATGCTGGAGACGGTGAAGCGACTGCTGGTCGGGAGACCGCTCGCCACGACCGAGCAGGAGCACCAGCGCATCCCGAAGAAGATCGCCCTCGCGGTCTTCTCCTCGGACGCCATCTCGTCCACGGCCTACGCGACGGAGGAGATCCTGTTCGTCACCGCGGCGGCGGCGGGCTCGAGCCTCGCGCTGGGCCTCAACACGCTCATTCCGATCGCCATCGCCGTGGCCAGCCTGCTCACCATCGTGGCGTTCTCGTATCGCCAGACCATCTTCTCGTACCCGAGCGGTGGCGGTTCGTACGTGGTGAGCCGCGAGAACCTGGGCGAGAACCCGTCGCTCGTCGCCGGTGCGTCGTTGCTCGTCGACTACATCCTCACGGTTGCGGTGTCGATCTCGGCCGGCGTCGCCGCGATCATCTCGATCCCCACCTTCAGCAGCCTCGGACAGCACCGGGTGCTGCTCGGGATCGTGCTGATCGTGCTCATCACGCTCGCCAACCTGCGGGGGGTCAAGGAGTCGGGCACGCTCTTTTCGTTCCCGACCTACCTGTACATCGGGATGCTCAGCGCGCTGGTGTTCTACGGCCTCTACCTGTGCTTCTTCGGCAACGACCCCGGACACGTGCCTCTGAACGACCCCGGGTGGGAGGGGGCGGCGACCGGCGGTTCGCTGAGCCTGTTCCTCATCCTGAAGGGCTTCTCCTCGGGCGCAGTGGCGCTTACCGGAGTGGAGGCGATCTCCAACGGCGTGCCCGCCTTCCGTCGGCCCGAGTCAAAGAACGCGGCCCAGACCCTGGTGTGGATGGCGGTGATCCTCGGCACCCTGTTCTTCGGCGTGTCGGTGCTCGCCCACCACGTCCGTCCCTATCCGAGCGAGGAGCAGACCGTCATCGCCCAGATGGGCCTGCTGATCTTCGGCAACGGCGCGATCTTCTTCGTGCTCCAGGTCGCCACCGCGCTGATCCTCACCCTGGCGGCGAACACGGCGTACGCCGACTTCCCTCGCCTTTCTTCGATCATCGCCCGCGACGGCTACCTCCCGAGGCAGCTCGCGAACCGCGGCGATCGGCTGGTGTTCTCGAACGGCGTCGTGTTCCTCGCTGCGGCGGCCGGTGCGCTGCTGGTCGCCTTCGGCGGCAAGACCAACGCGCTGATCCCGCTTTACGCGGTCGGGGTGTTCACGTCGTTCACCCTTTCGCAGTCGGGCATGGTCCGCCACCACCAGAAGGAGCGCGAGCCGGGCTGGAAGGTCGGCGCGATCGTCAACGGCGTGGGCGCCACCGCCACCTTCGTGGTGCTCATGATCGTCGGCGTGACGAAGTTCTCCAGCGGCGCCTGGGTGCCGATCGTCGTGATCCCCTTCATCATCTTGATCTTCAAGGGGATCCGCCGGCACTACGACCGGGTGGAGAAGAGCCTGTACGTGGAGCCCGGGTTCCGACCCCGCCGGATGAACCACACCGTGGTGGTGCTGGTGGGCCGTGTCCACCGCGGTGTGCTCGACGCCCTGGCCTACGCCAAGTCGCTCAATCCGACGCACCTGCTCGCGGTCAGCGTGGTCACCGACGACGAGGAGCAGGAGCGGATCGCGCAGCAGTGGGACGAGTTCGGCCTCGACGTCCAGCTCGAGACCGTCTACTCCCCGTACCGGGAGCTGACCCGCCCCATCCTGCGCTTCGTCGACGAGCTCGAAGCCCGCTACGACAACGAGATCATCACGGTGCTGATTCCGGAGTTCGTCGTGAGCCACTGGTGGCAGCACATCCTGCACAACCAGAGCGCGCTCATCCTCAAGGGCCGGCTCCTCTTCCGCCGGGGCCTGGTGGTCACCTCGGTCCCGTACCACACCGACTAGCCGGGCCGCAGCGTCGGCACCGGGCCGTCGGGTTGGACTTGGCCCGGTCTCTCCCGTAGGGTGCCCGCCGCGCCCAGACCGGGTGCTGGAGCGCGCGTCGCGCTCGAAGGGGGCCCCTGACCACCCACCGGAGACCCCGGCGGTGCGGTCGCGGCCGAGACAAGGAGCCAGCACCGCATGCACAGCCTCATCCTCGCGGCCGAGGGCGGGTACCAGTCGTTCGAGCTCAACTCGACGGAGTGGTACTGGCTGATCTTCTGCGCCGCCACCGCGGTGCTGGCCCTGCTCGTCGGCCTCGTCCTCATGCGTGGCGTGCTCGCGGCCGACCAGGGAACGGCGAAGATGGTCGAGATCGCCGGCGCGATCCAAGAAGGCGCCATGGCCTACCTGAAGCGCCAGTTCAAGACGATCGCCGTCATCATGGTGCCCGTTGCGATCCTCGTGTTCGCCACCTCGGTCGAGGTCGTGAAGCCGAACAGTGTGGTGGCGCTGACCCAGGGCGAGTCGGGGCTGTACCGCACGTTGGCCTTCGTGGCCGGCGCGATCCTCTCGGCGCTCGTCGGGTTCATCGGCATGTGGCTGGCCGTGCGCGGCAACGTGCGCACCGCTGCCGCAGCCCGGAGCGGCTCGTTGAAGGATGCCCTGAAGGTGGCGTTCCGCACCGGTGGCGTCGCCGGCATGTTCACGGTGGGCCTCGGCCTGGTCGGCGCCACCGTGATCATCATGGTCTTCCAGAACACCGCCTCGGCGATCCTCGTGGGCTTCGGCTTCGGTGGCTCGCTCATCGCGTTGTTCATGCGCGTGGGCGGAGGGATCTTCACCAAGGCGGCGGACGTCGGCGCCGACCTGGTGGGCAAGGTCGAGCAGGGCATTCCCGAGGACGACCCCCGGAACCCGGCCACCATCGCCGACAACGTCGGCGACAACGTGGGCGACTGCGCAGGCATGGCCGCCGACCTCTTCGAGAGCTACGAGGTCACGCTGGTGGCGTCGATCATCCTCGGGGTGGCGGCGTTCCGATCGATCGACATGAACCCGGCGCTCGGGCTCATCTTCCCCCTGATCGCCCGGGCGATCGGCGTCCTGGCGTCGATCGTCGGGGTCTTCGCCGTGCGTGCAACCGACAAGGACAAGTCGGCCATGGCGCCGATCAACCGGGGCTTCATCACGGCTGGGGTCCTCACCGTGCTCGGGACCCTTGCGGTAGCCCTGCTCTACGTGGGCAACGAGACCGACGCGGGCAAGACCACGAACGCCGGCTGGAAGGTGTTCGGCGCCGTGGTCATCGGCCTCGTGCTCGCGCAGGTGGTGAGCCACCTCACCGAGTACTTCACCTCCACCGAGCGGGCCCCGGTGCGAGAGATCGCCGAATCGTCGCGGACCGGCCCGGCCACCACGGTCCTGTCGGGTATCAGCTCGGGCCTCGAGTCGACGGTGTGGGCCATCGTCGCCATCGCCATCGCCATCGGCGCAGCCATTGCGCTCGGCGGTGGGAACATCCAGTTCTCCTTCTACCTGGTGGCGCTGAGCGGTCTGGGCATGCTCGCGACCACGGGCGTCGTGGTGTCGGAGGACACCTTCGGGCCGGTGGCCGACAACGCGGCCGGCATCGCCGAGATGTCGGGCGAGTTCGAGGGCGAGCCCGAGCGGATCATGGTGAGCCTCGACGCGGTCGGCAACACCACCAAGGCCGTCACCAAGGGTTTCGCGATCGGCTCGGCGGTGATCGCCGCAGTGGCTCTGTTCGCGTCCTACATCGAGACCATCGGTGGGGAGCTGGGTCTCGTCGACCGCGCCGGGGAGCTGCTCGAGGGCTCCGCGCTGTTCAACAACCGGTTCACCCAGATCAACGTGGCCGATCCGAAGACGTTCATCGGTCTGCTCGTGGGCGGTTCGATCGCCTTCCTGTTCAGCGCCCTGGCGATCCGGGCGGTCGGTCGTACCGCGGGAACTGTGGTGCAGGAGGTCCGCCGGCAGTTCTCCGACGGTAAGATCATGAGCGGAGAGAAGCGGCCCGACTACGGCCCCGTGATCGACATCTGCACCAAGGCCTCGCTACGCGAGCTCACCACCCCGGCGCTCCTGGCGGTCCTGACCCCGCTGATCATCGGCTTCGGCCTCGGCTACCTGGCCCTCGGCGCGTTCCTGGCCGCGGTCATCCTCACGGGCCAGCTCATGGCCAACTTCCTCTCCAACGCCGGTGGCGCGTGGGACAACGCGAAGAAGTACATCGAGGACGGCCACGAGGGGGGCAAGGGATCGGAGGCCCACAAGGCCGCGGTCATCGGCGACACCGTCGGCGACCCGTTCAAGGACACTGCCGGCCCGGCGCTGAACCCGCTCATCAAGGTGATGAACCTGGTATCGCTCCTGATCCTCCCGGCGGTGATCAGCCTCCGCAACGACGACGACGCCCGTTTTGCCATCGCCGGCGCCTCGCTGGTGGTGGTGCTCGCGGCCATCGCCTTCTCCAAGCGCAAGGGCGGCGGCTTCGGCGAGGAGTCCGACGTCATCGAGGAGATCATGGAGGAGCACGGTCTCCCGGAGGGCTCCTCCGCCGGCGAGTAGTCACCGGGTCTGGATCGTCCCCGAGAGAGCGTCCGACCTCCGAGGGAGCGTCCGACGGAGCCGATCGCCGCGGGTGGGTCCTGCTCGTCGGGTGGGTCCTACTCGCCGTCGAGGAGGTCGTGCAGCTCCGCGGCCTCGGCGACCGCCTCCTCCTCCGTCGCGGCCCGGCGGTGCTTGCGCCACTCGAGGAACGGCGGGACGAACGACACGAGGATGATCACGGCGATGATGGGGTAGAGGTACTTGTCGACGTTGTCGGCGCCGATCGCCGAGCCGAGGCCGTAGCCGAGGATCGTGACGCCCACCGCCCAGACCACAGCCCCCATCACGTTGAAGATCGCGAACGTCCGCCACCGCATCTCGCCGACGCCGGCGAGCACCGGCGCGAAGGTTCGCACCACCGGGACGAACCGGGCGATCACGATCGTCTTTGGCCCGTGCTTGTCGAAGAAGTTCTTGGTGTGCTCGACGTACTCCTGTCGGAACAGCCGAGCGTCGGGCTTGCGGAAGATCGACGGGCCGGCGCGCTTGCCGAACTGGTAGCCCACCTGGTCCCCGATCACCGCGGCGAGGAACACGCCGACGAGCAGCAGGGCCAGGTTGAGATCGCCCTGATTCGCGATGAGGCCGGCCGTGAAGAGGAGCGAGTCCCCGGGCAGGAAGAAGCCGACGAGCAGGCCGGTCTCGGCGAAGATGACCGCCATCACGGCAAGCTCGCCGTAGGGGCTCATCGAGTCGATGATCTCCCGGGGGTCGAGGAACCCGCCTGCAGCCAGCACGACCGCCACGACGCGGTGCAGCACGGGCGAAATAGTAGACCGATGGACCCCGATCCGCCGGGACGCACCGACGCCTCGGTGCCTGGCCGCCAGGGGCGGATTCGCCGTCATGCTTGACAGCGGGGCCTCCGGCGTGGCGACACTCTGGCGCCGATACCCCCCAGGGCGTCCGGGTCCGACCAGACTGTGGGGCTTCACGCCCCGACGCCCGATCCGGACGACGGACGCCGTCCCGACCCCCACCGAGAAGAGTGCCCGTGGCGAAGCCCCTCGTGATCGTCGAGTCACCGGCGAAGGCCAAGACCATCGAAGGCTTCCTCGGGCGCGACCGGGTGACGGTACGGGCGAGCTACGGCCACATCCGGGACCTCCCGCGCAGCGCCAAGGACGTCCCGAAGACGGTCACCAACCCGGCGGTCCGGCGGCTCGGGATCGACGTCGAGGACCACTTCCAGCCCATCTACGTGGTCCCCGACCGCTCCCGGGAGCACGTGCGCGAGCTCAAGGCGGCGCTGAAGGACGCAAGCGAGGTCTACCTCGCCACCGACGAGGATCGCGAAGGCGAGGCCATCTCCTGGCACGTTCTCGAGGTGCTCAAGCCGAAGGTGCCGGTGAAGCGGATGGTCTTCCACGAGATCACCCGCGAGGCCATCGAGGAGGCGATCGAGAACTCGCGCACCCTCGACATGAAGCTCGTGGAGGCCCAGGAGGGACGGCGGATCCTCGACCGGCTCTACGGGTACGAGATGTCGCTGGTGATGCGGCGCCGGGCCGGTGGTGCCACCTCGGCGGGGCGGGTGCAGAGCGTCGCCGCCCGCCTGGTGGTCGACCGGGAGCGGGCCCGCATGGCCTTCCGCTCGGCGGGCTATTGGGACCTCGCCGGCCGGTTCGCGTCGGCTGCGGCCGCTCCTGAGGGCGAGGAGTTCCCCGGCACGCTCGCCCTCGTCGGCGCCCAGCGGGTGGCCGGCGGTCGTGACTTCGACCCCGACACCGGGCAGCTGCTGAAGCCGGGCGAGGTGGTGCACCTCGACGAGACGGCCGCCGCCACGCTCGCGGCCGACCTCGCCGGCGTGCCGTTCACCGTGCAGTCGGTCGAGTCGCGCGACACGAAGGAGCGGCCGAAGGCGCCCTTCATCACCTCGACGCTGCAGCAGGAGGCCGGGCGCAAGCTGCGGTTCAGCTCGGCCCGCACGATGGCGATCGCGCAGCGGCTCTACGAGAACGGCTTCATCACCTATATGCGCACCGACTCCACGAACCTCTCGTCGGAGGCGGTCACCGCGGCGCGCGCGGAGATCCGGTCCCGGTTCGGGGAGGCGTTCCTCCCCGACGCGCCACGCTCGTACCGCGGCAAGGTCAAGAACGCGCAGGAGGCCCACGAGGCGATCCGGCCCGCAGGGGCGCAGTTCCGCTACCCGGAAGACCTCCGGCGCGAGCTGTCTTCCGACGAGTTTCGGCTGTACGACCTCATCTGGACCCGCACGATCGCCAGCCAGATGGAGGACGCCCGAATCCGCCGGGTGTCCGTGCGCTACACCGCGACCAGCGCGACGGGTACCGAGGTGACCTTCCAGTCCACCGGCCGCACCATCGAGTTCGCCGGGTACCTGCGGGCCTACGTCGAGGGCTTCGACGACCCCGACGCCGACCTCGAGGACCGGGAGGCCGTCCTCCCCCCGCTCGTGCAGGGCGACGTGCTCCGCTGCGCCGGCCTCGAGGCGCTCAGCCACACCACGAGCCCGCCGGCGCGCTACACCGAGGCCAGCCTGGTGAAGGAGCTCGAGGAGCGGGGGATCGGTCGGCCGTCGACCTACGCGTCGGTCATCGACACCCTGATCGGGCGCGAGTACGTGTGGAAGAAGGGGACGGCACTCGTCCCGTCGTGGACCGCGTTCGCCAAGGTGCAGCTCCTCGAAGGCCACTTCGCGCACCTCATCGACTACGACTTCACCGCGACCATGGAAGAGGCGCTCGACACCGTCGCCCGGGGTGAGGGAGAGTCCGAGAAGTGGCTCCACGCCTTCTACTTCGGCAACGGGCAGGCCGGGCTGCGCGAGCTCATCGACGAAGACCACCTCGCAACCATCGACCCTGCCGTGGTGAACGCAGTGCGCATCGGGACCGACCGCGAAGGCCGCGCCATCGTCGTGCGGGTCTGGAGCAACGGCGCCACCGTCGAGTGCGGGGACGAGAAGGGTCCGGTCCCGGTCGACCTCGCGCCCGACGAGCTGACCGTCGAGCGGGCTACGGAGCTGATCGCGCAGGGGGCCGCCGGACCCCGTGTGCTCGGCGACGACCCCGACACCGGCCTGTCGGTGCTTGCGCTCACCTACCAGGAAATCAATTCAACCGTATTCGCGGGCTCGGTTGCCGCGGCAGGCGGTCAGGTCGCCGTGGCGCTGTCGGGCGCGGGGGCCAGCGCGGTC
>JBJSXO010000199.1:0-3740 GCA_046086425.1 Actinomycetota bacterium
GGTTGAGCTCGTCGAGGACCGACTGGTAGTTGGCGGTGAGCTGCTCGGCCGAGAAGCTCACCTTCCCCACCGGCACGTGGACGTTGCCGTAGCGGTCGGTGCGGTACTCCACCCGGCCGGCCTTGTACTCCTCGACCGTTCGCCCGACGTCGGTGGTCACGGTGCCCGTCTTCGGGTTGGGCATCAGGCCCCGGGGCCCGAGCACCCGACCGAGCTTGCCCACGAGCGGCATGAGGTCCGGGGTGGCGATGGTGACGTCGAAATCGAGAAAGCCCCCCTCGACCCGGGCCACGCGGTCGTCGGCCCCCACGGCGTCGGCGCCGGCCGCCTCGGCCTCGCGAGCCTGGTCGCCGGCCGCGAACACCGCCACCCGCACCGACTTGCCCGTGCCGTGCGGCAGGGAGACCGTGCCCCGGATCATCTGGTCGGCCTTGCGGGGGTCGACCCCGAGCCGGAACGCGACCTCGACCGTCTCGTCGAACTTGCGGGTCGCCAGCGACTTGACGAGCGCGAACGCCTCGTCGGGCGCGTGGAGCTGTTCGCGGTCGTAGCGAGCGCTTGCGTCGGTGTACGCCTTGCCGTGCCGGGCCATTCGGTCCTCCCTCGTTGTGGCCGGACCGGCGGCGAGGTCGTCCGCCGGGGGCTGGATATCCGATTCGGTCGCTAGTCGGTGACTTCGATGCCCATCGAGCGGGCGGTCCCCGCCACCTGGGCGAGCGCACCGTCGAGGTCGACGGCGTTGAGGTCGGGCATCTTGGTCTCCGCGATCTGCTGGAGCTGCGCGCGGCTGATGCTGCCGACCTTCTCCGTACGGGCGTTCTGCGCCCCCTTCGCCACCCCGGCCGCCTGCCGGATGAGGAACGGCGTCGGCGGCGTCTTGGTGACGAAGGTGAACGAACGGTCCTCGAAGATCGTGATCTCGGCCGGGATGACCATGCCGCGCTGGTTCTCCGTCGCGGCGTTGTACGCCTTGCAGAAGTCCATGATCTGGATCCCGTGCGGACCGAGCGCGGTTCCGACCGGCGGCGCGGGCGTTGCCGCACCGGCCTCGATCTGAATGCGCACGATGGCAGCAACCTTCTTCTTCGCCATGACTCTTGCCTCGCTCGTTTCTCGTCTAGAGCTTTGCGACTTGGCCGAACTCGAGCTCGACCGGAGTTTCGCGTCCGAAGATGTTGACGAGCACCTTGAGCTTCGAGCGATCGATGTCGATCTCGGAGATGCTGCCGTTGAAGTCGGCGAACGGACCGGTGACGACCCGGACTTGCTCACCCACGTCGAAGTCGATCTTGGGCTTCACCTTCTTCTCGACCGTCGGGCCCTCGGCCGTCTCCACCCCGAGGATGTCCTCGACTTCCTTGCGCGACAGAGGCGTCGGCTTGGCCCCGCTCGGGCCCACGAACCCGGTGACGCCCGGGGTGTTGCGCACGATCCCCCAGGTGTTGTCGTCGAGCTCCATGCGCACCAGCACGTACCCCGGGTACATCTTCTTCTGCACGACGCGGCGCTGGCCACCCTTGAACTCGATGACGTCCTCCATCGGGATGACGACCTCGAAGATCTGGTCTTCGGTGTGGTACGAGCGCACCCGGTTGGCCAGGTTGGATCTCACCTTGTTCTCGTACCCGGCGTAGGAGTGCACCACGTACCAGCGACCGGGTCGGTCGTACGGGCTCGGCTCGCTCGGAGCGAGCACCTCGGTGTCGATCTCGACGACGTCACCGAGCTCGGCGGAGGGATCGAGGTCGATCGCCACGACGACCTCGTCGTCGGCGTCGACCACGATGACGTCGGTGCTGACATCGGTGGTGCCACCGGTGCCGAAGTCGGTTTCGCCGACCGCCTCGGGCGCGTCGTTGAACTCGTCAGTGGGCTCGAGCGTCATGGGATCTCGATCAGTCGAAGAGGAAGAGGACGAACTTGCCCGACAGGTAGTCGAACCCGAAGATGAGGGTGGTCATCACGACGATGGCGATGAGCACCACCAAGGTGGAGTTGGCGACTTCCTTCCGGGTGGGCCACGCAACCTTCTTGAGCTCCCCGCGGACCTCGGAGAGGTACTGCCGGGGACCGACCTTCTCCTTGGTGGGCTGCGGCTGGGGCTGGGCCTTGCGTTCGGGCGCGCGCGGCTTGTCCGCGCCCTGCTTCGCCATGAGCCGCTTGGTCTGTCGATTCACCGCGCCGCTTCCTCGTCCGCGGATGGATATAGGTGGCTGCACTGCAACGAGCAGGGCAGGAGGGACTCGAACCCCCAACCGCCGGTTTTGGAGACCGGTGCTCTACCAGTTGAGCTACTGCCCTCTGGGGCCTGGCAACTGACTCGTTGGCGCCGAACCGGAAGCCGGGGAGTCACAGGTTAGCAGCGGAGCCCCCGGGGCCTCCGGGCAAGGCTCCGAGCGGCGCGGCGCTCAGACCGGGAGGGCTCGACGCTTTGCGCGGGCCACGAGCAGCGCTGCCGTCGGGGTCCCGGCCGCGGCAACGGCGCCGGCCACGGCGCCAGCGTAGGCCAGACGGCGCTTGGTGAGCACGGAGTGGACGGCCCGGCGCTCGCTCGCGGCCGTGAGGCTGGCCAGGGTGGCGGCGAGCATCCCGGGGGCCGGCTCGAAGTACTGGGTGCGCAGCAGGCGCAGCCCGCGCAGCATCCGCCGGTACCGGGCCAGCTCGGCCTGACAGCGCAGGCACGACTCAACGTGGCGCTGGACCGGCAGGGCCACCGGCTCGGCGGAGTCCACCACCTCGGGCAGGAGCGCCGCGATTTCGTCACACTGCATCGGCACGGTGCACATCCTCCTCGTGCAACAGGTCCTGCAAGCGCTTGCGTCCCCGGTGCAGGCGGACCTTCGCCGCCGTGACCGAGATCCCCAGCTCCGCGGCGATGTCCTCGTGGGACAGTCCGTAGATGTCCTTCAGCACCACCAGCGTCCGCAGCCGGGGCGACAGCTCGTCGAGGGCGGCCGCGAGGCGGCCCATGAGCTCGGTGTTCTCCGTGGCGAGCTCGGGGTGGAACGCCACCTCGGTCTCCACCGGGTCGGCCACTTCGTCGAGGAGGACGGTCCGCTGGCGGCGACGCTTGCTGGAGAGGGTCGCCGCGGTGTTCGCGGTGATCCGGTACATCCACGTCGAGAACTGGGCCTCGCCGCGGAAGCGGCGAATCCCCTTCCAGGCTCGGAGATAGGCCTCCTGCACCACGTCCCGGGCATCCTCTTCGCAGGCGGTGAGCCGCACCGCCATCGTGTAGGTGTCGACGTAGGTCCGGCGCACGATCTCGTCGAACGCATCCCGGTCGCCCTCCCGGGCGGCCGCGACGAGGTCGGCGGTATCGGTGAGACCGGGTGCTCCGAAGTCCGAAGCCATCGTCAGACTCCCCACCACCAGTGAGGGTTACTCGGGAGGATTACCGGGTTTCCTTGTGCAGGGTGTGCTTGCGGTCCCAGCGGCAGTACTTGTTCATCTCGATGCGCTCACGATCGTTGATCTTGTTCTTGATCGTGATGTAGTTGCGCCGCTTGCACTCCTCGCAGGCGAGGGTCACCTTGATCCGCTTGTCTGAGGCCATTGCCGTTGCCTTACTCGCTCGGGGGTCCCGGACGCTCCCGGACCGGGGCTACTTGAGGATCTTGGTGACTCGGCCCGCACCCACGGTCCGGCCACCCTCACGGATCGCGAACCGCAACCCCTCTTCCATCGCGATCGGCGCGATCAACTCCACCGTCATCTCGGTGTTGTCACCCGGCATCACC
>JBJSXO010000200.1:0-6656 GCA_046086425.1 Actinomycetota bacterium
CTGTCAAGGCGGAGGCCGCGGGTTCAAATCCCGTCAGGACCGCAGAGGTGGGCAACCGCCTCGCCCGGCCGGGTAGCTCAGTCGGCAGAGCGCGCGCCTGAAAAGCGCGAGGTCACCGGATCGACGCCGGTCCCGGCCACCACCCACCCCACCCACCCCACCCACCCGACGATGCGTATCTCACCGTCGTCTTCGTCGACCGTCGTCGCCCGGCGGCCTCGCCCGTGGTCCGCACTCCCCGGGCGGCACAGACGCGCCGACGCGAGGATCCCGCCTCAGGACTCGAGGGTGACGTCGGCCTCCTCGACCAGCCGGCGGATCTCGCTGGCCTTGAAGCGCCGGTGACCGCCGAGGGTCTTGATGTACGAGATCCGTCCGGCCCGCGCCCAGCGGGTGACCGTCTTCGGGTTCACGCGGAACATCGCCGCGACCTCAGATGGTGTCAGCAACTCTTCGGGCTCTCGTGCATCCACGGAGCGACCTCCTCTGTCAGTGTCCTCTGGCAACGGGGGGAAACCTGGGACACAACCTGCCCTCACACTCGCAACAAACCCTATGGTGGCACAAAGGGCAAACGTTTGCACATCACCCACCGTCTTCCCATCGTCCGGGCAACCGACGCCGGAACCCCCGGGACCACCGGCGGGACCGGCCGGCGCCGATCCGCAGGATCAGCGCTCGATCGTGACCCCCACCGGCCCGTCGACGATCTCGCCAACCAGCCAGGCGTCGTGGCCTGCCCGTCGGATGGTGTCCAGCGCCCGATGGGCCTCGGCGCGGGGCAGGATCGCCAGCATCCCGAGGCCGAGGTTGAACACCTGCTCCATCTCCGCGTCGGCGACGTCGCCGGCGGCTTGGATCTCCGAGAAGATGCGCGGCTCGTCCCAGCGGCCCCGGCGCACCACGGCACGGCAGTGGGGCGGCAGCACGCGCACGAGGTTTCCCGGGATGCCGCCCCCGGTGACGTGCACGAAGGCGTGGACGGGCACCTGCCGGCGCAGCTCGAGCAGCCCCTTGGCGTAGATGACGCTGGGCACCAGCAGCTCCTCGCCCAGCGAGTGGTGCGCGCCGCGCCAGGCCGGCTCGTCGAGCGTGCGGCCGGCTCGGTCGAGCAGCGCTCGCCGGGCCAGCGAGTAGCCGTTGCTGCGCAGCCCCGGGCTGGCCAGACCGATGATCGCGTCGCCCGCCTGTACCCCGGCAGGGAGGATCGCACTGCGGTCGACCACGCCGACCGCAAAGCCGACGATGTCGAATTCGCCGGGGTCGAGCAGGCCTGGGTGCTCCGACATCTCCCCGCCGATCAGCGCGCACCCAGCATCGCGACAGCCACGAGCAACGCCGGACACGATCTCGTCCACCTGCTCCGGCACCAGCTTGCCCACCTAGATGTAGTCGAGAAAGAACAACGGCTCTGCGCCGTGAGCGGCGATGTCGTCGGCTGACATGGCCACGCAGTCGATCCCGATGGTGTCGTAGCGACCGGTGAGCGTCGCGAGCATCGACTTCGTGCCCACGCCGTCGGTCGACGACACCAGCATCGGGTCGGCGTGCTCGAGACGCCCGAGCGAGAACAGCCCTCCGAAGCCGCCGATGTCGCCCACGACCTCGGGCCGGAACGTGGACCGGACGTGGTCCTTGATCATCTCGACGGCCTTCTCGCCCGCCGCGATGTCGACGCCGGACTCGGAGTAGGTCAGGCCGTCGCGCGCGGGTCCCCGGCTCCGGTCTCGATCACGACCGAGCCTCACCGGCCCGGGCCCCGCGCGGGGGGCGGCACCCCGTCGGCCATCGCGGGCGTCGCCGGCACCGCGGGCGCGTCGGGCTCCTCGAGCACATGCTTGGAGTCGGTGAGCGGGATCGGCACCGGGTAGACGCCGGTGAGGCACGCCGTGCAGAACGCCTCCGCCGGGGCGGTGGTGGCCGCCGTGAGGCGGTCGATCTCGAGGTACGCCAGCGAGTCGACCTTGAGGAAGTCCTGGATCTCGCCAACCGAGAGGTCGGCCGCGAGCAGCTCGGAGCGGCGGCCGGTGTCCATCCCGTAGGAGCAGGGCCACTTGTACGGAGGCGAGGAGACCCGGAAGTGCACCTCGGCCGCGCCCGCCTCGCGCAGCATGGCGATCACCTGCTTGGTGGTGGTGCCGCGCACGATGGAGTCGTCGACCACGACCAGGCGCTTGCCGCGGATGTTCTCGGGAAGCGGGTTGAGTTTGAGCCGGACCCCGCCGCTGCGCTGCGACTGGCTCGGCTGGATGAACGTGCGCCCGACGTATCGGTTCTTCACCAGTCCGTCGCCGTACGGGATGCCCGACTCGCGCGCGAAGCCCTGCGCAGCCGGGATGCCCGACTCGGGAACCGGCATCACCATGTCGGCCTCGACCGGTGCTTGACGCGCCAGCTCCTCCCCCATCCGCTGCCGTGCCGCGTGCACGCTCTTGCCGTAGAGGTAGGTGTCGGGGCGGGCGAAGTACACGAACTCGAACAGGCACAGCTTCGGCTCGGGCTGCGCGAACCGCTTCTCGTGCATGCCGTTGGCGTCGATCACGATCATCTCGCCGGGCTCGACGTCGCGCACGAAGTGCGCGCCCACGATGTCGAGCGCAGCGGTCTCGCTGGCGAGCACCCAGCCGCCCTCGATGCGACCGAGCACCAGTGGCCAGAAGCCGTGCGGGTCACGCGCGCCGATGAGGTGCGCGTCGTCGAGAAGCACGAACGAGAAGCCGCCGGCGAGGCGCGGCAGGACCTTCTCCAGGGCCAACTCGAGGTCGCGCCCGTCCGAACGCGGGTCGGCGCCGAACTCCGCAGCGATCAACTCGGCCACGAGTGCCGAGTCGGTGGTGGAGTCGAGCGGGCCCTGCGGGTCCTCGAGCATCCCCGGGAGCATCCCGAGGGATTCGGCAAGCTCCGCTGTGTTGGTGAGGTTGCCGTTGTGACCCAGGGCGAAGCCGGCGTCGCCCACCCCGCGGTACACCGGCTGTGCGTTGCGCCAGGTGCTCGCGCCGGTGGTCGAGTAGCGGTTGTGTCCGATGGCGAGGTGGCCCTGCAGCGGTGCAAGCCGCCGCTCGTCGAACACCTGGGTGACCAGGCCCATGTCCTTGACCACGGTGATGGTCTGGCCGTCGCTCACCGCGATGCCGGCCGACTCCTGCCCACGGTGCTGGAGGGCGTAGAGCCCCAGGTAGGCGAGGTGGGCGACCGGCTGGCCGGGCGCGTACACGCCGAACACGCCGCACGCGTGGGCCAGGCCCTCGCGAGGAGTCCCGTCCGGGACCTGGGGATCCATCGCCTTCAGTATCCCATGCGGGACCGACACCTCTGGGGTTCGGCCGGGATCTCGGCCGCGTGCGGGGGGCGAACCTACGATCGGCGCCGTGACCGGATCGCCCGCGGTGCCCTGCATCTGGCTCACCGGCCGGCGTGGGGCGGGGAAGCGCACGCTCGGTGCCCTCGCCGCCGCGACCCTCACCGCCGACGGCCGCCGGTGCGCCGTGCTCGGTCCCGACGACCTTGCGACTCACCTGCGCAGCGGGCCTTCCGAGGAGGGCCTCGCCTCCGTCGCGTGGCTGGCCAACCTGCTCACCGCCAACGGTGTCGCCGTGATCGTCACCGTCGACACACCCCGGCGCGCCGACCGGGCCGCAGTGGCGGCGCGCATCGCGGGCTACGTGGAGATCCTCGTCGACGCGCCCCCCGAGGTGTGCACGCAGCGAGCGGGCCGGGCCGACCCGGCCTACGAGGAGCCGATCGCGCCCGACCACCGGGTGCCGACCGGCGATCGGGACGAGCGCGCGGCGACTGCGCTGCTCGTCTCCTACCTCGAGGATCTCACCGATCGCGACTGATCTCGGGTGCCGGCGAGGTCGCACGCCGTCACTCGCTCGACGGACGGACGCCTCAGACGTGGACGTCGGCGTCGACCAGTTGCGGGATCGCGTCGCGCCACACGGCCGCAGCGTCGGCGAGGGCCACGTCGAACGCCCCGGTGGCCACGAGACGATCGCCGCCGGCGGTGCCCAGGTCGACGGCCCGAACCCCCGCCGCCGCCGCCCGGTCCCGCACCTCGGCCTGCCGGTGGGGCGTGACCACGAGCAGCACCCGCGACGCCGACTCGGCGAAGCACCATGCGGCACGGGCCACGCCGGCTTCGGGGGTGACGGTGAACCCGACGTCCCCGGCCACGGCCATCTCGGCCAGGGCCACCGCAAGCCCGCCGTCGGCGCAGTCGTGCACGCCCGCGACCAGCCGCTCGGCGACCAGGCCGGCCACCAGCTCGTGGACCGCGCGGGCGGCGTCGAGGTCGGCCGCGGGCGGGCGGCCGCCGTCGAGGCCGTGGACCGTGAACGCCCATTCGGAGCCGCCCAGGTCGGGCCCGGTCGGCGGACCGACCAGCACGAGGTGCATGCCGTCGACCAGCGCGGGACCGGGCGGCGGCGTGTCGAGCCGGTCGATGAGGCCGACCACCCCGACGAAGGGGGTGGGGTCGATATTGCGGCCCCGGGACTCGTTGTAGAAGGAGACGTTGCCGCCGACCACCGGCAGGTCGAGCGCGCGGCACGCCTCGCTCATCCCGTCGATCACCTCGGAGAACTGCCACATCACCTCGGGGTGCTCGGGGTTGCCGAAGTTCATGCAGTTCACGAGGGCCTTGGGCACCGCGCCGCTACACGCGACGTTGCGCGCCGCCTCGAGCACCACGAGTCGGCCGCCGGTGCGGGGGTCGAGCCGGCAGAACCGGGCCTTGCCGTCGGTGGCGATCGCAAGCGCACGCGGAGTGCCCTTGAGCCGCAGCACGGTGGCGTCGCCCCCCGGACCCACGACGGTGTTCAGGAAGAGCTGATGGTCGTACTGGCGCCACACCCACGACTTGTCGGCGATGGTCGGGGTGGCGAGCAGTGCGCACAGCTCGCCCGAGAGGTCGGTGCCGTCGGGAAACCGCGCAAGCAACGCGGGCGCAGGGTCGCCGGCCTGGAGCGCGTCCTGGTCGGCGGGACGCGCGAGCGGGCGCTCGTACACCGGACCGTCACCGAGGCTGCCGCAGGGCACGTCGGCGAACGTCTCCCCGGGACCGTCGGCCCCGGTGTCGAACAGCGCGTCGAAGACCCGGAACCGGCCGGTGTCGGTGACCCGGCCCACCACGTTGGCCGTGATCTCCCAACGGGCCGCGAGCGCGAGCACCGCGTCGACGTTCTCGGGTGTGACGATGGCGAGCATCCGCTCCTGGCTCTCCGACGTCATCACCTCGACGGGCACCATGCCCGGCTCCCGCAGGTGGATCCTCGAGAGGTCGACGTCCATGCCGTTGCCGGCCGCGGCCGCGGTCTCCGACAGCGCGCACGACAGCCCGGCCGCGCCGAGGTCCTGCACGCCCACCGCGAGGCCGGCGTCGAGGAGCGCCAGGCACGCCTCGATCAGCCGCTTCTCCTCGAACGGGTCGCCCACCTGGACCGACGGCCGCTTCGCCTCCGACCCCTCCTCGAACCCCGCCGACGCGAGCACGCTCGCGCCGCCGATGCCGTCACGCCCGGTGGCCGACCCGAGCAGCACCGCCAGGTTGCCCACGCCCTCGGCCCGGGCGAGCACCAGCCGCTCCTGCGGTAGCAGGCCGATGCACATGACGTTGACGAGCGGGTTCTCGCGGTAGCAGTCGTCGAACACCACCTCGCCACCCACCGTCGGCACCCCGACTGCGTTGCCGTACCCGCTGATGCCCGACACCACGCCCTCGAACAAGAAACGGGTGCGGGCGTCGTCGAGCGACCCGAAGCGCAGCGGGTCGAGCACGGCGATGGGCCGCGCCCCCATCGAGAAGATGTCGCGGATGATCCCACCCACCCCGGTGGCCGCACCCTGGTACGGCTCGACCGCGGAGGGATGGTTGTGGCTCTCGATGCGCAGGGCCACCGCGAGGCCGTCACCCACGTCGATGACCCCGGCACCCTCACCGGGACCCACGAGCACCCACGGCGCCTCGGTCGGGAACCGGCGGAGATGGACCGTCGAGGACTTGTAGGAGCAGTGCTCCGACCACATCACCGCGTACATGGCCAGCTCGAGGTCGGTGGGGTCCCGCCCGAGCAGGCCGACGATGGCGGCGAGCTCGTCGTCGGTCAGACCCAACTGGCGGTGGATGGGGACGTCACCACCGTTCGCCTGGGGGGAGTCGGCCACGGCGGCGAGCGTACCGGGCCTCGATTTGCCGATAAGGGCTGCCCAATAGACTGGCGCGTCGCCGGAAACCGGACCCGGACGATTTACCCATATGGCCAGGCACCGATTTGGCCTGACCAACCCGCTGCGGGAGGCCGATATGCCGCCGAAGAAGATGACCGACGAGCACAAGCAGGCGCTGGCCGACGGTCGCGCCGAGGGCCGGGCGGTGAAGGCCTACCTCGACGCGCTCGAGCAGCAGCGTCCGCGTCGCGGTCGCAAGCGCACCACGGACTCCATCACCAAGCGCCTCCGCGCGATCGACGCCCAGCTTCCCGACGCGTCGTCGCTGCAGCGCCTCCAGCTCGTGCAGGAGCGGCGCGACCTCCAGGCCGAGCTCGCCACCATGGACATCGTCATAGACATCGCCCCACTCGAGGACGAGTTCGTAAAGGTCGCCAAGGCGTACAGCGAGCGCAAGGGCATCGAGTACGCGTCGTGGCGCGAGCTCG